>NZ_JBNNMG010000080.1:0-22541 GCF_050272555.1 Lysinibacillus sp. NPDC047702
GTTTTGTCATCTTAGACACTCCTAGTAAATTGTTAAGATTATTATACTTTATAAACTCCCAATTCACTGTGTCCATAATTTAGACTAACATCATTATATATTGTAGAAAGGAGGTGTTTTTATGGGATACTATGGTGGAAATGTTGGTGGCATTAATAATTGTGGCAATAATGGCGGCGGTTATGGTAATGGTTCATCATTTGCCTTAATTGTAGTTCTATTTATACTTCTAATAATTGTCGGCGCTACTTTCATGAATACAGGGTATTAATATTTCCGATTTAAGGGTCACTTCCCAGCCTGGTGACCCTTTTATAGTTTATAAAATCAAGTGTCAAATGTGTGCCTATTTATGCTGCATAATATAGTAATGTCATCAGTGAATTGCAATCTGCGACTTTTTTATTTCATAACCTAACATTTCAAATCACACTTTTGTTTATTTTCTATTTAGGAGATGACCCTTTTGTATTTAGTTGTAATAAATTCAATTCAAATTACATATATTTACTTCGGGATAGCATCCTCTTGTATTACCCCAAATTTATCGCACGCGCTATCCCTGTAATTTTCTTTCTGACATGATGTTCAACTAAAGATTAGATATTTCGTCTTCTAACCACTCTTTCTAAACAGAAAATGTCCTTTTTTAATTAATGGGTATAATTTAGATTTAATTCAGAAATGATAAAGTTGTCATGAGATTTTTTCACACACACTACTTGAAGCTGTAACGACCTCGCTGTTACGGCTTTTTTATTTTTTCAAAGCAATAAACTATATAAAATCCAAGTTAACATTTAAATTGGTTACTACTATACCGAGTGATTCTAATTGTTTCTACAACAAAAATGATATTAAATAAATCTGGTTAAAAAAATTACGGATACTTAAGCACCTTCTGTACAAACTATTTTCAGGAGGTGATTTTCAATGGCAAACAACAATCAAAACTTTAACTCAAAAATTCCAAATGCAATGAATGTAGAATTTGGAAATGAGACTGATGTTAATCAAATTAAACAACAAATCCAACAGGCAGAAGCTAACAAAAAACAAGCTTCTGGTTCAACGAACTCGATGAACGAAGAATTCGGAAGCGAGACTGATGTTAATCAAATTAGACAGCAAATCCAACAGGCAGAAGCTAACAAAAAATTTGCTTCTGGTCGATTTGCAAACGAAAACAATACAAAATAAGTTTAAATATATCATCACAACCGGCAACCTTTGCCGGTTTTTTGTTTCCGCAATATACATTCCTTTTGCAATTTAATTTGAGCTGTGGCGTTGGCGATCGTCGCAGTTTTTTATTGCCTTTAAATGATAAATGCCCAAGTTCATTTGTTTATGAAACGTATTATAGGAATGTCATAAGAAAATAACAACTTCACAACTTTTTTTCCTCAAAGAAGATAATTCAAATCACAACATTTGGTCACTTCCGTTTTAGGAAATGACCCTTTTTATTTAAATGTTATGTTTTCAATTAAAATTACATATATTTACTTTGTGATAGCATCCTTTTGCATTACCTCAAACCCTTATCGTACGCGCTAACCCTCTAACTTCCCCCAAATTGTTCAATAATATTGCATTTTGTGTATCAATTTTTTAATTATATCCATACTAACCTTGCTTTAATGGCGAAAAACAAGAAAAGGAAGTATAAGTATGGTATTCTTGGTGCTAATCCAAAATGTGCACCTGATTTCATGGTTGAGGTACTTTCCCCTTCTACCACACGACATGACAAAATACGAAAAGTACTTTATGATGATTTCATTATCAACATTAAAGACATATTCCGAAATGTTATTGCTTACTAAATCATTAATATTTTGCGCAAAATATTAATAACGGAAAAGAGCAGGCTTATTGTCTAGCTCTTTTCTTATGAAAGGAATGCCAATATGACTGTAAAAGAAACTGAAACACACTGGACATTAGTATTGACATCAAAACGATGGAAGCTGTAAAAGAAAGAGAAATGTATGAGGCTGCAAAAGAAAAATATGATGCCTTTCAAGTGCATACTTAAATAAAAACAAAGACGTTTCACTTGAACATTTGCAGAAACATTTCAAAAGTAATCATATAACACTTGTTAAATACCAAGAATGGTTTGGTCCGTTTAAACATTTAGCGCCTAATAGGTTGGGGTCTGAAATACGAGAGAAAAGAATAAAAATGATTAAGAAAGCCCTGTAATCACATCCAAATACATCAGAGTGTCAACTCGAAAAAATCACAGGCATAAACAGGAAAATGATAGACAAACTTATACGTGAGGAAAATTTAAAGCGTTGTTTCAATCCACGTGGGTAGTTTAAGGAACACGACAATGTACATCTATTACTTTCATATTTAGAAGGGGAATACCCTAATGCTCCCCCCTTCTGCGTTATATCTTTTAGTTAGACACTAAATAGCTTAACAATTTTACAACATACCCTTTTGAATCATTCAAGGTATCCTGTGCGCCTATGCATGCAGGGCAACCAACACTACAAGGGCAACAATCGACATGTTGCTGTGTCTTTGTTAATAAATCTTCCCATAAATCGTATACTTTTTCACTTAGACCAATACCACCAGGATACTTATCATAAACAAAAAATGTTGGTAGTTCATTATGCGTGGCCTTTATTTGAGGCACAACGTCAATATCACTACTATCACATTGGATAAAGATCGGAATAAAAGCATTGATGGCATAAGCCGCACCAATCATAGCTGCATCTAACTCCGCCTCTGACCAAATACTTGGCGTATTAAAAGATAGCCAAGACGCGCTAGTATGCATTTCGTCAGGTGGTAAATGAATTGGACCCGAACCGATATTATCATGTTTTTCATTGAGCTTTATTTTTTTAAATAGTGTGGCCTGAGCAACTAAGCCAACATCACCAAAGCTAATCGTGCCCCCCTTATAATCTCTATTACGATCTTCTTCTAGCACTTTCATTTCAACTGCTAGATTAGCGTCTGTGTAATAATCGACATCTACTTCACGGACAAAAGCTTTCTTTTCTTCCCAATCAAGCTTTTCTACTTGAAATTGAATGCCCTGATGTAAATAGATTGCCTCTTCATGCAATAATGTCATTGCGCTATGACGATCCATTTCACCGATGACCTTTGTTTGCGCGGGAATTGTCATATCAATGATTACAACATTTTCCTGAGAAGCTGAGCGCAGACTAATATCGTGAGCAGGGAAACGATCACTCATCCAATGCCACTTATCGCTTGTTTTAAAAACAACGCCTTCTTCTGCTAGATAATCTAATAGTTCTTGAATTTCATATTCTCCGTATGCATCAGGTGTGGAAAAAGGTAGCTCAAATGCTGCACATTTTAAGTGGTCCATTAAAATTAACATATTTTCGGGATAAATACGTGCTTCTTCAGGTGAACTACCAAGTAAAAAGAGTGGATGATTGACCACATACTGATCCAATGCAGATGATTGCGCTACATAAATAATTAATGCCTCGTCCTGCCGACGACCAGCACGGCCAGCTTGCTGCCAGGCACTTGCAATATTTCCTGGGTAACCTGTCATAATACATGCTTGAAGCTGTCCAATATCGACTCCTAATTCCAAAGCATTTGTACTAACAACTGTTTGAATAGTACCATCTCGAAGACCACGTTCAATCACTCTTCGCTCAGAAGGTAAATAGCCTCCACGATAGCCTCTTACCGATTCATCAAGCAGTTTGTTTCGTGTCAGCTCCTTTAAATAAGTAACTATCATTTCTACTCTTACACGGCTTTTAGCAAAGATAATGGTTTGAATACCTGCTATGTATAATCTTTTAGCTAGGTCACTTACCTCTAAGACAGCACTACGACGCACGCCAAATGTTTTATGAACAATAGGCGGATTATAAAATAGAAACGTTTTTTTACCAACTGGCGCTCCCGAATCAGCAATTAATACATGGGTTTCATTTGTTAGAAGTTCTGCTAATTCCTTTGGATTTTTTATAGTTGCTGAAGTACAAATAAATACGGGCTTACTGCCATAAAATGCACAGATCCTCTTGAGTCTGCGTATAACATGGGCTACATGTGAACCAAATACACCTTTATATGTATGCAATTCATCTATAACGATATACTGTAAATTTTCAAAAAGAGATACCCATTTTGTATGATGTGGTAATATTCCTGAATGGAGCATATCGGGGTTTGTCATTACAATATGCCCTGCCTTGCGCACCTTTTGGCGAATTCCAGGTGCGGTGTCTCCATCATATGTGTAGCTTAATATCTCTTCTCCACTTTGTTCAATTAACTCATTTAGATCATTCTTCTGATCCTGTGCTAAAGCCTTTGTCGGAAATAAATAAATAGCCCTAGCATTATTATTCTCTAATATTGTTTGAAGAACTGGAAGATGATAGCAATATGATTTCCCCGATGCTGTTGGAGTAACAGCAGTAAAGGACGTACCACTCTGCGCCAAATCGAAGGCTTCTCGTTGATGTGTATAAAGCTGCTCGATACCTCTTGCCTGTAGTGCCTTTACTAGAGAAGGATGTAAATTTCCAGGGAAAGGGGCATATTTTGCTTCACGCCCTTCAAGTGTCTGCCAGTGTAAAATGCGTTCTTTTAATTCTTCATCATATCTCCACTCGTTTAATAATTCATTGATGGTTCTCTTTTTGGATAGCATCTTTTGTTCCCTCCTTCACGATTCGTTCAAAATTCTTCAATGTAAAGGAGGTAGAATGAGTAGCATCTAAAAAGCGTTTTTTACTTGTTTCTTTAAAAAAAGATTGCACAACAAATTGCTCCATGGATTCCACCACAGAAGCAATTTGTTGGCTATGCATATATTTTGGATTATTGTTTTGAATCCACAAATTCGCATCCAGTTGCCACCCTTTTAAAAGTTGATGAATCGCATCGGCATGTGGCTTAACCTCCTTATAAAAATCAGGTGTGCGGTCCTCTTCACGCATTTGCCAAAAGCGAGCAACACTTTTTTCACATTCATCTATTAATATGGAAGTTTGCTGTATTAATAACAATTTCGCACCTCATCTCATTCATTACAACAATTACATACATTGCTCGTTTGAACTTAAAAATTCTTCTTCAGCATGTATGGTAGTACTGATACATGACAAGCAAGTTGTATATGAAGCTCATTATAATAATAGCATGTCTCTCTCAACTCACACACGATGGTAAATATTGTATTTAAAATACTCATATTGAGGGAGTTACTTTGCATATGAGATAAGTGTACCAAAGTCTATCATTTTTCACTACTTATAGGCGAACAAGCATTCTTTACTTGCCAGTTCTTTTCTGCTAAGCTTACTTTCTGGCTAACAGCTTCGAGTTGCATAAAAAAATGCATGCTATGTGCATTGCTTTCCAAAGACACTCTTGTTATAAGTAATTGATTGACCAGATCCAACTGCGCAACTAATTGTTCTAACTTATTCAATACAACGCCTCCTTTGCTTTACTTATGTATTTCCTCGCATGTATAAAATTACCTTCATGCATGACAAAAAAAGCGTAAGTTAGCTGAAAGAAGAAGAATTTCGATATTTTTTTATTAAAACATAATTATGGCTCTGTTGTCTGAATAATCTTCTAGCTAGATTGGAGCAAATAGAGAGGACAAATTTACTACAGAATTGGTTGAAAACTTTATCTGTTTTTTTGGCATTTTGAGTAGAAAGCACAGCTTTTTTTTGACAACTTTTCGACTCCAGAAGGCGGAAAGTGTACTATCTTGATTGATTCTTGTCGTAAGATTCTTGCTATAGATTGAACTAGCCAGAGGTGGAGAACTACTACTGAATCATGGTAAACTATTGTATATAATATTGCAGTATTATAGAGGGTGAGCTAAGTGACAATTCGTTATCCAAATGGGAAATTGTATACCCCAAATCGAGCTTTTCAAAATGGGTCAAAAAAGGATGATAACAAAGAAATTTCTTTTAGTAATCGAGGGAAAACACTAGAGGATGAAATCAATGAAGCAAACGACTATTATATAAAAAGTCGATTTGCTATCATTCATAAGAAACCTGTTCCTGTACAAATCGTCAAAGTAGAGTATCCATCACGAAGTGCTGCAGTAATTCGCGAAGCATACTTCCGAACTCCTTCAACAACAGATTATAATGGTGTTTGGAAAGGGCATTATATTGATTTTGATGCAAAGGAGACAGCTTCCAAAACAAGTTTTCCCTTAAAAAATATACACTTACATCAAATGACTCATATGCAGCAAGTGACGGAACAAAATGGTGTGGCTTTTATTATCGTTCGTTTTTCAGCTTTTGAACGATATTTTATTGTGCCATACGAAGTTTTACAAAAGGCCTGGCAAGCAATGGAGAATGGTGAGCGTAAATCGATACCTTTTTCAACGATTGAAAGAGAAGCTTTCGAAATTCCTACAAGCTATTATCCACGTATCAACTATTTACCGATTATCCAGCAGCTCATTGAAGCAAAAAGCCATGGCTCTGAAAGTGAGGAGATTGTAGAATGACTGAACGTCGTCAAACACGCGGTGAGCGTCAGAAAGCTCTCGTTCAAAAAAATAAAAAGAAAGTACCCAAATCATCTGGAAAATTATGGTTTAAGCGCATTTTCTTAACACTGTTGGCAATAGGGGTAGCATGTTTTATTGGAGGAGCTGGGATGTTCGCTTTTTATGCTAGTAGCGCACCTGAGCTAAAGGAAGAATTACTGAAGGATCCTGTTTCTTCTGAGTTCTTTGATAAAAATGGTGATCTATTTGCAACAATTGGTGCAGAAAACCGTAAATATATAAAATATGAAGATATACCTGAGGATATGATCAATGCCATCCTGGCTACGGAAGATGTACGCTTTTTCGAGCATCATGGTATGGATTTTTATCGTCTTGGCGGGGCAATTATTGCCAACTTCCGTGATGGTTTTGGATCACAGGGGGCTTCAACTTTAACACAGCAGGTTGTGAAAAACTCTTTTTTACAAAACGAGAAAAAATTAAAACGTAAAGCACAGGAGGCTTGGCTTGCCTTTCAATTAGAGCGTAAATATTCAAAAGAAGAAATCTTTGAAATGTACTTTAATAAAATGCTTATGTCAGGTCGTGTATACGGCTTTGGAACAGCCGCTCAATATTTCTATGGTAAGGATTTAAAAGATTTAACGTTAGATGAAGAAGCATTACTTGCAGGTTTAGTACAGCGTCCAAATGCTTACGACCCATTAAAAAATCCTGAGCTTGCAGAGAAGCGTCGTAATACTGTTTTAGGATTAATGTATCAACATAGTAAAATTACAAAAGCAGAAATGGAAGAAGCAAAAAAAGTAGACGTTCAAGCAGGCTTAGCCGATGATACAACACGTCAAAAATTTGCTGGCTCTAAATATGATGCATTCCTTGATATCGTCCTAAATGAATTAGAGAAAAACGGTGATGGTACTGCAATGGCAGAAGGCATTAAGGTGTACACAACACTTGATCCAAATGCTCAACAAATTGTTGAAAACATCATGAATGATGATAGTAATTTCCCAACAGAAAAAATTCAATCCGGTGTAGCTGTTGTAGATACTAAAACTGGTCAAATTCAAGCAGTCGGTGGTGGACGCAATTATGGCAATCGTGGTTGGAACTATGCAGACGATTTAACACAAAATCAACCAGGCTCTACTATGAAGCCATTATTGGATTATGGTCCAGCAATCGAATATTTAAAATGGTCAACAGGTCAAACACTTGTGGATGAACCTATGAAATACACAGGAACTCAGCAAACCATTACAAACTGGGATGGTAAATATATGGGGGCTATGACAGCTCGTAAGGCATTATATGCTTCCCGAAACGTTCCAGCTGTAAAAGCTTTAAAAGAGGTTGGTCCTGATAAGGCGCAGGAATTCATTGGTCGTTTAGGTATTGAGGCGAAAAACGTCTATGAATCTGATGCGATTGGTGGTGGGGATATTGCCATATCTCCTATCCAAATGGCAGCTTCCTATGCAGCATTCGGTAATAATGGTGTTTACACTGATCCTCATGCAATATCAAAAATTGTTTACCGTGATGGTAAAACAA
The DNA here is from genome assembly GCF_050272555.1 of Lysinibacillus sp. NPDC047702. Taxonomy (NCBI): domain Bacteria; kingdom Bacillati; phylum Bacillota; class Bacilli; order Caryophanales; family Bacillaceae; genus Lysinibacillus; species Lysinibacillus sp. NPDC047702. The sequence continues at coordinate 8,099 of NZ_JBNNMG010000080.1, forward strand.
CAAAGGATTATACACCAAAGTCTGATGTTGCGATGAGTGATTACACAGCTTACATGGTAACAGACATGCTACGTGATGTAGTTGGCAATAAGCCTGATGCATCAGGTACTGCTGCCAATGTTTCTGGGTTAGATATTGCAGGTAAAACGGGTACAACTAACTATTCAAAAGCTGATTTTGATAAATACAACTTACCTAGCACAAGTGTGCCAGATTCATGGTTTGCAGGTTATACAACTAACTATTCAATCGCCATATGGAGCGGTTATGAAAAACACTTCGACCCTATCACAACTTGGGATGAACGTCGTTTACCACAACATCTATTTAAGCAAATAATGAAAGAAATTTCGGCGAATGTTGAAACACCTCGTTTCAAAAAACCAAGCTCTGTTGTAGAGGTTACAATTGAGGCAGGCTCAAAACCGCTGAGATTAGCAAGTGATTTCACACCAAATAACAAACGTCAAACTGAGCTATTTATTCGTGGCACAGAGCCTACGGAAGTTTCGAATGAGTACGAGGCACCTGAACTTTCAACACCTTATAATGTTTCAGCAAATTTAGATTTAGGCGCTCAATCAATCAATATTTCTTGGGAACATGATGCAATTCTGAATCCAGAAACAAACGAGCCATTGCCAACTACCTTTGAGGTCTCAGCTACACGTGAAGGCGGGGAAACAATTTCTCTTGGGACAACAGAAAGCAAAGGCCTAACAGTTGCAAACAATTTAGAGGATGGCAATTACACGATTTCTGTCGTCGCTATTGTGGACGGTACACGAAGTGAGCCAGGTACAGCCTCCTTCCAAGTGACAAGTATGCCAGACGAAAACCTAGAGCCTGATACTCCCGATGAGCCTGATTTAGAACAGCCAACGACACCTGATCAAGGTAATGGCAATGGTAATAATGGCAATCACAATGGAAATGGTAATGGAAATAGTAATAACAGTGGCAATGGCAACCCTGATAGTAATAACGGCAGTAGTGGCAATAATGGTAGTAACAACACCAATGATGGCACTACTAACGGTGGTCAACCACCTACACCACCGACCGACCCTGTCGTTCCAAATGAAGAAAACGATAGTACAGAATAAAAAAAGCAGAGGAGCATCATTATTGATGGCTCCTCTGCTTTTCATTTATCTGCATTCAGTAGAAGACTCCCTCCTCTAAAGATGGTGAGATGAATGCGGTATTGGTTCCATTTCATTGGGTGCCCAAACACCTACTGAAATAGAGGAACTCAGTCTAATAACGCCACGTCCTGTGGCAATGACTGAGTGACCAACATCTTGTTGGCCCAAAGCCTCCGGCGGATGTCACGGATTTTCAAAGGAATGAAAAAAGGATGTTAGCCTAACATCTTCGCATCCTGCGAAAACGGCTAACTGACCTGCATCGTGCAGGCCTGAGCACAATTCAAAATCCGGACGCATTGTTTATCTGTGCGAAAGCGAAGCGACAGCCACAATTACGCCAAGGCGAAATTGATTTAACCAAATATCTTTACCCATTCGAATTATTTTTAGTAGCTTGCAGTCGTAAGCGAGCAGCCCGTTTTTTTGTCTCCTTAAATAATTCATCCAGCTGACGATAGCAGGCATACTGACCAGGCTTTGCTTTTATAAAGGCCATTCGTTCAATCCCATTTATCGGTAAAACCTCATCTCCGCCCTCTTCTACTAGATGGTCAAACAAAACAATTGCCGCCTCCATCAAGCCCTTAGCCTCACCATTTCTTGTATCGTGGGCTATGTGAATTTTGGATTCCAGCTCTTGCCACTCTGTAAACCAAGCATCGATTTCTTCCTTTGCAATTGCCTCTACATTCATGCCTCTTTCACCAGCCCTTTTTTCAAACGCTTTTGTCCTTCTCGACAATCCTCTAGTAACGGACAAGCCTGACAGCCTGGATTTTGAGCCTTACAATGATATCTGCCAAAGAAAATGAGCTGATGATGCGTTTTTGACCACTTGTCCATTGGTGTTTTCTTCATAATCGTTTCTTCCACCTCAAGCACCGAATCCTTCCAGCGACAAAGACCTAACCGCTTGGACACCCGCTCTACATGAGTATCCACTGCAAGCGCAGGGATATCGAATGCTACAGACAATACGACATTAGCCGTTTTACGGCCAACTCCAGGCAACGTCACTAAAGCTTCTCGACTTGCTGGTATCTCGCCCGCATATTCATCTAACAAGCGCTGACATAAAGCTTGAATATTCTTTGCTTTATTTCGATACAAGCCGATGGAACGAATATCCTGTTGTAATTCCTCTAAGGACACTGCTAAATAATCTTCAGGCTTCTTATATTTTTGGAATAACGTTTTCGTAACCTTATTGACAAGAACATCAGTACATTGTGCAGATAACAATGTGGCTATCGTTAGCTCGAATGGATTTTCATGCACGAGCTCACAATGTGCCTCAGGGAACATACGATCCATTTCGGCTAGGCAATGCTCCCATTGTTTTTTTGTTAGCATACTGGCACCCTACTCTCTCTCTTCTAACCAATTATAAAATGGTACTTTGTTTGTCGATTGCATCCCTTGCTGCGATGTACGGACTGGTGGTCTGTGAATCGTTTGTTTTTCACGGAACTGTTCGCTTTGTTTTTGTGCAGCCTGAGGTGTCGTAATATTTTTCTTTTTCCACTCCAGTAAAATACGATCAATATAACGAATACTTAGCTTTCCCGCAAACACTGCCTCCTTTAGCGCCTCTTTAATAAGCGCTGGACTATGTTTGTCCTCATCTAGCCAAGAACCGATTTTTTCTAGCTCTAAAGGAGATAAAAGACGCCCCATTTCCTCTTCAAATAAACGGAATATCTCGCCCTCTTCTTGTCGCAGTGCAGTTGCCGATTTTTGCTGCTCTTTCATCTCAATCAACTGCATAATACGCTCCCAAAGTGGAAAAACCGAATATTTTTCATATAGCTTGCCGTTTGCATCAACATCGCGGGTAATTTCAAGGAAGCCTTTTTGCATTAACCGCTGTAGACCAGAAGTAATATCATTGTCGGACATTGTGAGGCGGTTCATTAAATCATCAGGTGTTGGAAAATCATTGCCCTCGATATGGAATGCAAGTAAATGGAAAACAATTAACGCCTCTTCATCCTTCATATTTAACTCCTTATAAAACTGAAAAAAGAGCTGGGGAATTTGAATCATTCGCTGTTCAGTCCATATGCGGAGTCGACTATTATTTGTGCTCATATATTATTTGACTCCTTCTCTGGTAGTAAGTAGAAAAGCCGCGTAGATTTTTCCCTACGCGACTTTTAAATTGGTCCCGCTTTAACGGGCAGTAGTCAACTGTACCGAAAGCGAAAGGTAAGAAGATCATACTAGTTGTTGTTTATGGATATAAACGGTTTAGTAAACGCGGGAATGGAATAGTTTCACGGATATGCTCTGTTCCTGAAATCCATGCCACTGTTCTCTCTAACCCTAGACCGAAACCTGAATGGGGTACAGAGCCCTGTTTACGCAGTTCTAAATACCAAGCATAAGCATCTAATGATAAATTATGTTGTTCAAGACGTGATTTTAATAATTCATAGTCATGAATACGCTCAGAACCACCGATAATTTCACCATAGCCTTCTGGTGCAATCAAGTCTGCACATAATACAACGTCATCACGATCAGGATGTGGTTGCATATAGAATGGTTTAATACCTACTGGATAGCAAGTAATGAATACAGGTTTGTCAAATGAATTGGCAATAGCTGTTTCATGTGGCGCACCAAAATCATCGCCCCACTCAATATCATTAAATCCTTGCTCATGTAATAATTTAATCGCATCGTCATAAGAGATACGAGGGAATGGTGCTTTTATGTTTTCTAGAGTTGAAGTATCACGACCAAGACGCTCTAGGTCTAATTTGCAGTTTGCTAGTACAGATTGCACGATATGTTCCACATATTGCTCCTGCACCTCAAGATTTTCCTCAAATTCCACAAAGGCCATTTCCGGCTCAATCATCCAAAATTCGATTAGATGACGGCGTGTTTTTGATTTTTCAGCACGGAATGTAGGACCAAATGAGAATACCTTTCCTAATGCCATCGCAGCCGCTTCCATATAGAGCTGACCAGATTGAGAAAGATACGCATCCTCATCAAAATATTTCGTGTGGAATAGCTCAGAAGTACCTTCAGGAGCTGAACCAGTTAAAATTGGTGGGTCCATTTTTGTAAAGCCGTTGTTGTTGAAAAACTCGTAAGTTGCACGAATAATTTCGTTACGGATTTTCATAATCGCATGCTGCTTACGAGAGCGCAGCCATAGATGACGGTTATCCATTAAGAACTCGGGACCATGTTCTTTTGGTGTAATCGGAAAATCTGTTGCAGCATGTAGCACTTCGATACCTGTTACAGCTAGTTCACAGCCAAAGCTTGAACGCTCATCTGCTTTAACCTCTCCCGTAACATACATCGATGTTTCTTGTGTCATGCCTTTTGCAACGGCAAAAATCTCTTCACCTACTTCTTCTTTCACAACAACGCCCTGTACAAAGCCAGAGCCATCACGTAATTGTAAGAAGGCAATTTTCCCACTTGAACGTTTGTTTGATAACCAAGCGCCTAGTTTGACTGTTTCACCGATATGTTTTGGCATATCTTGAATCATAATTTTTTTCATAGAAATCCTCCAAAGTTGGTTAGAAGGATTAGTCTTGCCACTTTGATTTGACAAATGCATCAATACGGCGGACTGCCTCTTCTAATAGTTCTAAAGATGTAGCATAAGATAATCGCATTGTAGTTGGTGCACCAAAGCCAGAGCCTGGAATCACTGCTACGTTTGCTTCTGTTAAAATAGCTGCAGCAAATGCATCCACTGAATCGTAGCCAGTATGAGCCATAGCTTCTGCTACGTCTGGTAATAAGTAGAATGCACCCTGTGGCTTTAACACATGGAAGCCAGGTATTGCACTTAACTGCGGATAGATTTTCTCAAGACGAGATTCAAAAGCTTGGCGCATTTCTTCTACTGCGTCCTGAGGTCCATTGTATGCCTCCACTGTTGCATATTGTGCAGTTGTTGTTGCGTTAGATGTAGAGTGTGATGCAAGATCAGTCATTGGTTTAATAATGTCTGCATCTCCTGCAGCATACCCGATACGCCAGCCTGTCATAGAGTGAGATTTTGCTACACCGTTTACAACGATTGTACGTGCTTTCACTGCATCAGAAAGTTGTGCAATTGAAAAATGCTCTATACCATTGTATACAAGCTTCTCATAAATTTCATCTGACACGATTAAAATATCTTTATCTTCTGCAACAGCTGCAAGTTCTGCTAGCTCTTCACGAGAATAAATCATACCTGATGGATTGCTAGGTGAGTTTATGATGACTGCTTTTGTTTTATCTGTTATTGCAGCTCTTAATTGATCCGCTGTAATTTTATAGCCTTGCTCTCTTGTACCTTCAACATAAACAGGCACACCGCCAGCCAGCTTTACTTGCTCAGGATAGGATACCCAATAAGGGATTGGAATGATGACTTCATCACCCTCATTTAAAATAACTTGGAACAATGTGTAGAGAATATGCTTTGCACCAACACCTACAATGATTTCATTAGCCTTGTATGTAAGGTTATTGTCGCGTTGTAATTTATCAATAATCGCTTGCTTAAGCACTGGAAGTCCGCCAGCAGGTGTATATTTAGTAAAACCTTTCTCCATTGAGTCAATAGCAGCATTTAAAATATTTTGCGGCGTGTTAAAGTCTGGTTCACCAGCACCTAGACCAATGACATCAATTCCTTGCTCTTTTAACGCTTTAGCTTTCGCAGTAATGGCTAAAGTTGAAGATGGTGTTAAAGTTTTTACACGGTTTGCTAATAAATTTTTCATTGGGATCTACTCCTCTTATAAATTCGTAATACGCTTCCACCAATCGCCGTCCTCAAACATAATATAGACATAGTTGAGCTTATCGTGTTCGTTTAGGTACGTAATTTCCCAAACAGCACCGGGCTCCTCATAGCCTAATTTCATATTGAGTACCTTTTGTACATTTCCTTCCTTTTTAAAAACCGATAATGCTTGCTTTTCGTTAATACCATCTTTTAAAAATACTTCCCGAATTGAATCAGCTTCTAGATTCGTAGGAACAAAGATGGCTTTTTTATCACCGTATTCGTCTACTCCAAATACAGTAACATACGAATGTTTGCCATTATATGTGTAGGACTCCGAAACAATTGCGAGGGCCTTGGCATCAAGTGCCAGCTGTTCAGCCTTCTCTTCAATTGAACGGAACGGAGCCTCGGCTTTCCAGAGTACTAAAATACCAATGACAAGTGACAATGAAACCATAAAAACAGAAATGAAAATCAACCAGTTTCTCATTTATTCACCTTATGTTTCACATCTAACTTATGCTTTAACACGAATGCCCGATCTAGCATGTCTAAAGCTGCGTAACCATTCATTTTGCTTTCCATTTGGTCAACCTGCTTTCTTTCCTCATACCACAACATTATACAACAATTTTGCCCTGTCGTGTTCTTAATTTCGTATATTGTACGTTGCTAGAATAAGGTTTTCAAATGATCCGAATAGATATTTTTATTTTTCAATCATAGATCAAAAATGATAGCCTTTTCAATGGAAAAATTCCTATTCACGAATGCGAATAGGAATTAAAAAAACGATGACAATATTCATTACAATTCATCAATAATACATTTAGTACGCCCATTTTTTTTAGCTTGGTATAAACATTGATCTGCATGCTTAAATAAAGTTTTATAGTCATAATTTTTCTGTTCATTAATACATGCGCCCATACTCACCTTCAGTGTTTCACTTTCAGCATGTTGATCCAGCGTCAAGGTAAGCAAGTAAGAATGCATCTCTCTGACTAGCTCTTTTACATATTCTTTCTGCTCATGACGAATACAAATAACAAATTCATCCCCGCCAAAACGAATAATCTCTGCATCCTCTTTCTGCAAAAAATCCCGTAAGCCAGACGCAAGAATTTGTAAAACCCGATCACCAAATAAGTGACCATACGTATCATTATACAGTTTAAAATAATCAAGGTCTAAAACAGTCAAACCAACAAATTGCTTGTTGAATTTAGCCTCAAATAACCATTCATTTATCTTAATATCTAAGAAATGCCGATTTAAGACACCCGTTAAAGGATCATAGAGTGCCTTTTTTTCGAGCTTTTCCTTATGGCGATTAAATTCTAGGTTCATTACCTGCTGCAGCAAATTATCTACGCCCATTTTCTCGGAAAGCTCAATATATGCACGCTGCACTTCAAAAATTTCATCTCTCCAATTCAACTGATACAGTACATTTAAAAGTAAACGCATTACTTTCTTAGTTATAGCATTATCCCCATACGATTGTGCCAGTGCTATTGACTGTTTGTAATAGTTCACTGCCTCTTGTAGTCTATCTTGTTTTTCATATAAAAACCCATAACCAAACAAAGCAGCAACCTTTTCACGATTATGGTGCTGAATAATTGTCGAATTCAACGTACTGTCCAACAAAGTTTGAGCTGTGTCAAAATCTCCTTTAAAAATATAAACATCGGCTAAATTATTATTAATACGAATATCATGTAGCCTCGCTAATTCAGGTAGCTTCTTCGATAATTGCTGATTGTATTTTCTAGCAAGTAAACCAGCTTGCAGTCCTTCATCGTTGCAGCCTTTCTCAACCTCAAGGTAGCATAGATTATTATGACCTCGAACAAGCATAGTTAAATCGTTAAGTTCATGTGCGTAGTCGATTGATTTTTTTGTCATTTCGATTGTTTTCTCTCTAAAACCAACTAAATCATATAATAAAGACATCACTAGGTAATAATGCATGAAGTCTTTTGCAGTGCCATATTTTTGACAAGACGTTTCATATTCGGGAATAATGCTCATCATACTTAACGTATCCCCTAGTGTGAAGTATATTAATATCTTTTGATAATATAAATCCAGTCCGTGTTGATAATTTTGATTCTCTTCTGCTACTAATAGACCTTGTTCAGCAAGGACTAATGCTTCCTTTAAAAGACCTTTTGTTCGCATTTCCATTATTGTTTTATTTAATTGTTCCAATGTTAGTTCCAACGTATCACCACTTCTCCAAACCCCAGATTAACTAATATATCAATTATAAAACAACTGTATCCTGTCGTCCGTACTTTTCAACATTTACCAAACTTTACTAATTGTTGATTTACTGCATGGTAGAAAAATGGAAATCCGTCATCTAAATGACAATGATTACTCAATTTCCCTCACTATCCTCTGAAATCTGAATCACACAGCCATTACTGAAGTGTCGATATTGATATTTTTTATATATTAGCACAATTTTCTCCATTATTGTCCCAGTTGCCTATTGTTTTCACCCATATTATGAAGTAATTAGCAATCTAAGTATTGAAAAAGGGACGTGATGTTTTGACCATAAATATTAACCCTGCTGATCCAGCTACTATTCCAAAATTTGTTGATGAGTTACCGAAACCAAGCACTGCTAAACCAAAATATTATAGAGGTCAACAAAGAAAAGATTATTATGAGTTACAAATGATACAAGCAGAGCACTGTTTCCATAAGGATTTCCCAAAATCCATCATTTGGGGCTATAACGGGCTTTATCCTGGCCCGACGATTGAAGCTAAGAAAGACAAAACGATTTATGTCAGATATAAAAACCTATTACCTAGAAAGCATTTTCTGCCTGTCGATTTTACGCTTCATGCGGCCAACGATTCACAAGAGGTAAGGACTGTCACACATTTACATGGCGCAAATGTAGATTGGGAAAGCGATGGTCACCCAGAAGCATGGTACACAAGAGACTATATGCATACGGGACCAAAATTCTATAAAGAAGTACATGAATATACAAATCATCAACCTGGTACAACAATGTGGTATCATGACCATGCAATGGCATTGACTCGCTTAAATGTTTATGCAGGGTTAGCTGGCTTTTATCTACTGAGAGATGCCCTTGAGGAGCGTTCTAATTTACCCTGTGGTGACTACGAATATCCTATTTTAATTCAAGATAAATCGTTTAATGAGGATGGTTCACTATTCTACCCTGATGAACCACCTTTTCCAGTTCCCGTCCATCCATCTATTACACCTGGATTTGTAGGGAATACAATCGTCGTAAACGGGAAAGTTTGGCCCTATTTAAATGTCGAGCCTCGTAAATATAGATTTCGTTTTCTAAATGGCTCCAATAGAAGAGGCTATGTCATCAGCCTTTCAAATGGAGAGCCGATGATTCAAATTGGGACAGATGGCGGCTTTTTAACAGCACCTCGAGAAATACAATCTGTTGAATTATTACCAGCTGAACGTACAGATATCATTATTGATTTCTCTAATTGTGATGGTCAGGAAATAATAGTAGTCAATTCTGATGAGGATTTCATTGATGAGCATACAAACGTTATTATGCAATTCAAAGTTACTCTTCCTTTAAAATGTGAGGATACTAGTGAAATCCCAGAAATGCTTGCAGTTTCAATGGATCTGCACCCTCACCATGCGCATATCGAGAGACAACTTCCATTAACCGCTACAACGGATGATTTTGGTCGACCGATGCTTTTATTAAATAATCGAATGTACCATGATCCTGCTACTGAAAAGCCAGCACTTGATAGTATAGAGATTTGGAGTTTTATTAATGCCACACCGTTCATCCATCCTATTCATTTGCATTTAGTACAATTCAAAATATTGGAACGACGTCCTTTCGATTTAGAACTTTATCAAAATGAAGGAAGGTTGGAATTTACAGGACCTTCTGAAGAACCTCGAGACTATGAACAAGGCTGGAAGGATACCGTCAAAGCAGATGCAGGAAAAGTGACGAAAATTATAATGTACTGGAAAGACCATATCGGTCATTATATGTGGCATTGTCATTTTCTTGAGCACGAAGATCATGATATGATGCGACCAATCCTTGTGATAAAGGATGTTCATCCTGTGCAGCAGCCTCATGCCGAAGTAGAAATAGAACATTCCCCATCTGAGCATCATGAAACTGCTGCTACTATTGAAAACAGTAATCATCAAACAACACCACTCTTAAGTAATGATTCAGGTATTACCCAAGCAACAGAGAGTCATAACGTTCATCTAGAGAATGACGATAAACAGACAATTGTTCATCGAGAAATAGATATAAGTAAAATCCCTCAACCGATTTTCCCATCTACTGAGGTTCAACCCCAAGAAAGAATGTCAACTAGGCGTAGGAGAATATGGTACTAGTGAAACATTATTTTTAAAAAGTCTGGGAACAAACTGGTCAAAACCTTAAAAAGCGCAAGAAATCAATTTAGAAACGTTGATTTCTTGCGCTTTTCTGTCGTAATATTTTTAAATATGGCTTAATGATTTTTTATTCTTTTGAAATAAGCTATAAAGTATAGGTACAATAAACAGTGTTAAAAAAGTAGAAGTAAATAGTCCACCTATCACTACAACAGAAAGAGACTTTGATACCATCCCAGTTTCATTCGAAATTGCCATGGGAATTAAAGCTCCCACTGTTGCAATAGCAGTCATTAAAATGGGACGAATACGTATAACACCTGCTTCCACTAAAGCAGTTTGTTTGGTCATTCCACATGTTTCAAATTGCTTCACCTTATCAATAAGAACGATTGCATTCGTTACAACAATCCCATTTAACATTAGTAAACCAATCATTGCAGGCATTCCAATCGGTTCCTTCACAATATAAAGCCCAATTAATGCACCTATAACTGAGAACGGAATAGCAAACAAAATAACAAATGGCGCTTTTCCTTCCTTAAAGGTAAATACCAGTACCAAATACACTAAGAATATACTGATTCCTATGGCAATTGCTAAATCTCTGAAACCATCATCCATCGAAGCAGATACACCTTCCTTATAATAGCTAATATCTTCAGGAAGCTGTAGATTATCAATCACCTTATCGGCCAGAGCGGTAACATCTCCAACTTTTTCATCAGTAATGGTTCCATACACCATAATATACTCTTCACCATTTAGATGAGAAATTGAAGTTATATTATGAACCCTTTTTAGTTTCCCTATTTCATTCAGCATGACGGGAGTTCCCTTTACATTACTAATCTGAACCTTTCCTAGATCTTCAAGCGAAGTCATCTCATCCATTTTTAATCCTAGGTTCACTTCTTTTGTTTCATCTTCTGCTTGCATAGTTGTGACTACATCGCCATTAATGATTGCTCGAAGATTTTGTGCAACCATTGCTGGCATCATTCCTTTTTCGGCAAGCTTCATATCATCTAAATCGACAATGATTTCAGGTACTTCCCCCTCTAAAGATGTTGTCACATTCTCCATACCCTGCACTTTTTTTAAAGCAGCTGTAATCTGCTCACTCGCTCTTTTAATTTTCTCTAAATTCGTACCATTTACTACTAACGTATATTTGCTTTCTGCCCCTCCAATAATTCCTCCAATACCTGATACTTTGATTTCCTTAGGTTCACTTATTGTTGTTAACTGTTGTCGCAAATCACTGACATACTCATACGAATTCTCAACAGAATCATTGATTACAAATGAAATAGTCGCATATTCTGATTGCGCATCAATATCCGTATGTATAAGGCTAATTTCCTTTTGATCTAGTAATATTTTTTCCATTTTACCAGCCACATCAGTTGTTTTCTCAATAGGAGTTCCATTTTCCATTATCAATTCAACCTTGAAATGATTCACCTTCTCCTGTGGTAAAAAGGTTGTTCCTAGCTTAGGTGCAATGCTGACAGTAGTGCCTATTAAAATTAATAGTGCAGCAGATAAAGTAATTAGACGGTGATGTAAAGCCCAGGTTAAACTTTTTCGATACCACTTTTGAAGTACATTCTCTTGTGAGAGTTTAGGCGTAATTTTTAATAAAAAGACCTTTGACAATATTGGTACAATAGTGACTGCCACCATTAATGAAATTAACAATGAAATAACGATGGTCCATGCAAGTGGCTTGAAAAAACTGCCTACAATTCCTGGTACAAAGGCAAGTGGAAGAAAAACAGCAACGGTTGTTATGGTTGAGGAAGTAATCGCAGTTGCAACTTCACTTGTTGCTTGTTCTATTAATTCTTCATCTCTTTCCTTTGAAGCCCTTACTCTCCTAAATATATTTTCAATAACGACGATAGAATCATCTACAACTCGTCCAACTGCTACAGCAATACCAGCAAGTGTCATAATATTTAATGTATATCCCAACGCCTTTAGCCAAAGAAACGATGCAAAAATTGAAACTGGGATTGAGATGACTGCAATAATAGTTGAACGAATATTTTTTAAAAACAATAAGGTGATGATAATTGTCATGAATGCGCCTAAAAATACTTCACGGAGCATTGAATGAACCGATTGATTAATTTCAATAGATTGATCGTGTAAAATCTCCACTTTATAATCATCTGGAATAGCGAATGAATCCATTTCTTTTTTAACTTGATCAACAATTGCTACTACATTGGCGCCACCCTCAGGAATGATACTGAAACTGACACCCTCCTTGCCATTAATACGCGTCAGATTATTTATATATTTACTTTCATCTGTTACTTCAGCTACATCATCTAAAGTCTTTGCAGTAAATTCTCCTTCTTTCTTAAAAAGCTTTACATCTTTAATATCCTCAATTGATGTAAATGCACTATTTATTCGGACTGGTAATATTTCATTTGAAATAGTAATGTCTCCAGTTGGCACAGAAAGATTACTTGCTGCAATTGCCTCTCGTACATCATTGAATGTAAAACCATTTGCTGTTAATTTTTGCGGTAAAAGTCGAATAAAAACAGACGTTTCTGTTGTTCCATTCAATTCTATTTCACTTATACCCTCTATGATAGTTAATCGTGGAAGTATTATGTCCTTTACAAACTTTTGGACTTCGTCGATTTTTTCATGTGCATATATCCCCATTGTAAAACTAATTGGATTTCCACCAGGTCTCGTAATTTCATATTGAGGCTCACCTGCTAATTTAGGCAATTGTAAGCTATCCACACTTCTCCTTACAAGCTGCTCTGCCTCCTTCATATCCACGGTCATATCAAATTCGATTGTCGAATAGACCGCATTCATTACACCGTTTGTATAAACATTTTTTCTTCCTTCAAGCTTGAGGAACTCCCTTTCCATTTGCTCCCCAATATCATTCATAGCTTGTTTGGGCGAGGCTCCCTGATAAGGGATTATTATTGTCAAATATGGCATATCGACGTTTGGGTACTTCTCCATATGTAATGTTTTTAATGAATAAATTCCTCCTACAATAATAAGAGGTATGACTAATAGCATTGTTAAAGCATTTTTCATACTAAAACGGATGAATCGTTTCATATTTCACCTTCCTAATTTTATATTAAATTTACTCCTGCTCCATTTGAATAACAGGCAATAATAAATCTAATTGTGTAAAATCATCACCTCGATACCACTCTAGAATGGAACGCGTGGGGACCCATTTATGTTGAAGTGCATATTGTAGTAATTTAATATAGCCATCCTTAATCGTTGACATATGCTCTTTAAATGGTAATGCCAGACATATACAAGCAGGCATATGTTCAATAAAATCACAATCTATATATATATTTAAATTTGTGTCTACTGGAACGCCAAAGCCAATTTGGGCTTTAATTTCGTCTTGCCCCGATAAATAATTTAAGTAATAGCTTTTAATACGGATATTTAATTGTTTTATTTCATTTGCTCTTTGTGCAAAGCTTGCTCCAAATTTGCCTGTCGTAGATTTAGCAGTAAACCAAATAATTTTTTCATCGTTTTTATCAATTAAATAAATATCATCTCGAATTGAGTCACTTTCTAAATAGCGCAGGCTAATATCCAATAAATCTCGTTTTCTCTTCATATGTTGAATCCATTTTTGCATCATCTTTTGACGATTCGTTTCATCCTGCTCCTGTAAATAATGTTGAATCTCATTAATAGGAACATCCGCCAAACGCAAAGTGGATATTAACTTTACTGTTGCAATCTGGCTGTCTGCATACACTCGATAGCCATTTAAACTCCTTTCCTCTGGTAGTAGTAAATTTTTGGTTTCATAAAAGCGTAGTGTGCTTTTGGTGATACCTGTTCTTTCAGAGAACTCTTGAATAGTCATATATTTTTTCACATCATCACACCTCTCAATTTCAATGGTAAACCTTCAACCAACTTGAAGGTCAAGTGTTTCTCTAAGATTTGTCTTTCATGTCGTTGAGGCAATAAAAAAAGTCCCTTATATTAGGGACTTCATAGTGTTGAAAAACTAAATGGTCAAGGGACTCTTTGTGAACACTACTAAGTCAAATGAAGGTGATTTCCGTTCCAGGCTACTCGCTTTCCA
>NZ_JBNNMG010000081.1:0-22220 GCF_050272555.1 Lysinibacillus sp. NPDC047702
CGGAACGGAGATCAACCCCTCGTTTTGAAAAAGGGCTATACTTTTTAATTTGTCACCTTGATGTCATTGTCATAATAGTATTTCAACAACATGAATAGACCTCTGCTTTTAGGTAGAGAGGTCTATGTTTGTAGTAAATCGCATTATTTTTGCTTTACCTTCATTCGATTCAGCAAAAATCCACCTTTGAAAGACTTAGGCTCATAAGAAATAATAAACGCATTTGGTTCAAATTGCTCCACGATTTGAAAAAGTTCCGTCTCACGATTTCTCTTTGTTAATATTTCATATTTATAGCGATTACTATCTCGTCCTTCACCAACATAGATGGTCACAGCAAAGCCTTCATTACGCAGATAGTTTATGAGCTCTTCGTTTTTATTCTGAGTATTGATAGTCGAATAAACGTAGCCTATCGCTAATTTTCGTTCGATTTTTGCACCTAAAAAAATGCCTAAACCAAAACCAATAGCATAAACGACCATGGCTAACATACTTTGTTTTCCACTAAAAACAAGGGAAAGGCCAAATACATACACTAACATCTCCATCATACCGAATAAAGCAGCAAGAAACGTTATATTTTTTACCAAAAATATTGTTCGTAACGTTAAAAAAGGTACATAAACCAATTGAAGTATTAAAATCAGAACTATACTTTGCATTTGTAAGAGACCTTTCAAAAAGTAATGGATATACACTATAAATTATATGTTTAGTTAAGTAGTTACATTCTATTAATAAACAAGCCTATAGTTTATTTAGCAATTCCCTGTTCTTTTTATTTTAAACATCTACATGGACTAAATTCATCGGATTTAGTAATTCTTCAGCGTCTTCCTTACTAAGCAAACCGTTCTTAATAACAATTTCTTTAATGGTAGCGTCTGTTTTAAAAGCTTCAGTTACTACTTTGTTTGCCATTTCATAGCCAAATAATTTAGAGATGACAACAGAAATTGAATAGGAACTTTCAGCGCGCATCTGATTTATTGCCTCATTTATTTGAATGCCCTGTACACATTTATGATTAAATATAGGAATGCTTGCTATTAAAAGTGAAAATGCATCAAATAAATTTTTCATAATAATAGATTCCCAAATATTCAGCTCTAGCTCGCCTCGATCAACAGCGATTGTAATCGTCTGATCCATCCCATATATATCAAAACAAACCTGCATCATCATCTCCGGAATACACGGATTGATTTTCCCAGGCATAATGGATGAACCTGGCTGTACAGATGGAATAGTAATTTCAGCTAAGCCTGCTCTAGGTCCTGAGGCAAGTAGTCTAAAATCACCAGCCATTTTAGATAACCCACTACACAATCCCTTTAAGCAGCCGGAAATTTTTATATAACTATCTGCATGTTGTAAGCCATCAAAATAATCTTCTATTTTGGTTACTGGCATTCCGGAAACTTTAGGTAAATATTGATACATTGCTTCGATATAGCCTTTTGCTGCACCTAAGCTTGTACCTATAGCGGTAGCACCAATCACTAATTTTAGACAGTCTTGTTGAACCTTTTGTAATTCTTTCTTCTGTCTTGTAATAAATGATAAATAAGCATTAAATTGCTGACCAAAAGTCATGGGGAGAGCGTCCTGCAAGCAAGTTCTAGATAATTTAATGCTTGATTGCAACTCATTGACTTTACTGTCTAGCGTCTTCTCAAGCTGCTCTAAGTGTTTAATCAAGTCCTCCATATAAAGATAGCAAGCCATTTTCATAGCACTTGGCAATACATCATTTGTAGACTGAGACATATTCACATGCTCATTGGGATGTACACATGTATAGCCTTTTTCACCAGTAATAATTTCATTCGCACGATTGGCAATGACCTCATTAACATTCATATTTGTTGAAAGACCCCCGCCCCCCTGATAAATATCAACAGGAAATTGGTTTTCAAATTTTCCTACTAAAATTTCATCTGTCGCCTCTACAATGGCAGCTTTGATATGGCTATCAAGTGCTTCAACATGATGATTTGAAAGTGCTGCTGCTTTTTTTATATAAGCCATAGACTTTATGAGGTAGGGATAATTTTCAATGGATCTCCCTGAGATAGGAAAATTCTCTAGGGAGCGCATTGTTTGAATACCATAATATACATCGGAACTAATCTGCATTTCACCTAAGAAATCTTTTTCTATACGCATCCTTTAATCCCTTTTTTTCTATTATGAATTGCCTTAAAATTCAATGACAGCTCGACCAACATTAACACAGCTACAATCATGGAAGGAATCAAATGCTTTATTAATATTTTCTAGCTTAATACGCTCTAAAACTAGCTCGTCAAGCTTAAATTTCCCATCTAAATATAATTGTGCAATCATTGGGAAATCACGGAATGGCTGTGTATCTCCATAGAAGCTGCCTTTTAGTACCTTTCCAACCCGATGGAATCCACCCGCAGGTAAATTTAATTTCTGCTCTGGATTAAAGGCACCCACTACAACCACTGTTCCACCTTTACGTGTTATTTTCCACGCATTTTCAGTAGCAATCGTATGACCTGAACAGTCAATTGCATAATGGACACCCACACCGTTTGTAATTTCCTTAACAATTGCTTCAACATCTTGATCTTTTGTGTTAATAGTGTGCGTTGCGCCAAATTCCTTAGCAATTTCAAGATTGGCATCTTTTACATCACAGGCAATTATTTTAGCTGCCCCCGCTATGGCAGCTCCTTGTATTGCATTTACACCAACCCCACCAATTCCGAAAATCGCTACTGTGGAGCCTGGTTTTACACCCGCCGCATTGACTGCAGCACCATAGCCAGTAGCTACACCACAGCCAATAAGTGATGCTTGGGCAAGTGGCATTTCATCTGGTATTTTAATACAAGACATCTCTGGCACAACTGCATATTCAGCAAATGTTGAAAGCAATGAATTATGGTACACCTTCTCATTGTTCATGCTTAATCGAGTAGTACCATCCAGTAAAGTACCATCAAACATTGGTCCAAACGCAGATTCACAAAGATGGACCTTTCCTGTTACACAGAATTCACAAGTACCACAGTAAGGAACCCAGCTCAATGCCACCTTATCGCCGACTTTCACATTCGTTACACTTGAACCAATAGCCTCCACAATGCCCGCACCCTCATGACCTAGAATAGTTGGTGTTGGTGTTGTTGCATCACCCAATGCATTTAAATCACTATGGCATACACCTGTAGCCGCTATTTTTACTAATACTTCATTGTGCTTTGGCTCCGCAAGGTCCACTTCTAAAATTGCTAATGGTTTATTTATTTCTGTCATAACAGCAGCTTTCATTTTCATAATGATTTCCCCTTATAATATCAAATTAATATGCAAACCAAATTGCTCTTGTTTTAGTAAAAGCAGATAAAGAATGGATAGCGTATTCTTTGCCCCAACCACTTTGCTTAACGCCTCCAAATGGACTAGCAAAATCATAACAGCCATATTTATTTACAAATACCATACCTGCATCTAATTGATTGGCTACACGGTGGGCACGTGATGTATCACCTGTCCATAGACCGGCAGCTAAGCCATAGATCGTATCGTTCGCCATTTGAATAACATTTTCTTCCGTATCAAACGGTATGATGCAAAGTACTGGACCAAAAATTTCTTCCTGTGCAATTTTCATCTTGTTATCTACATCAGCAAAAATGGTTGGCTGTACAAAATAGCCTTCCGCATTTGTACCAGTTAGATCACGTTCACCACCAGCAACAATTCTTGCCCCCTGCTCTTTACCGCTTTCGATATAGCTTAAAATTGATTCCATATGCTCTTTTGATATTTGGGCACCCTGCTTGCTGTTTGGATCAAACGGGTCACCACATTGATAATTTTTGGCATAGTCAGCAATCTTCTCGACAACTGTGTTATAAATAGCATTCTGAACAAATAATCGTGTTGGTGAAGAGCACTTTTCACCTTTATGTGTAAACAAACCATAGAAAGAACGTTCAATTGCGCCCTCTAAATTTGTTACGTCCTCAAAGATTATGTTCGGTGATTTACCACCCAATTCTAAAGTGACTGGTTTCAAGTTGCTATCAGCGGAATCATGCAATAATTGTTTACCTATTTTAGTACTACCTGTAAATGATAGCTTATCAATATCCATATGCTGGCTAATATAGGCTCCTACTTGACCGTCTCCCAAAATTAAGTTAATAACACCCTTTGGTAATAGCTTTGCTTCATCAATAATTTCAAACAGTCGTATAGCAGAGAAAGAAGTTTTATCAGCAGGCTTTAAAATAACGGTATTCCCCATAGCTAGGGCGGGTGCCATTTTTAAAACTGCCATTTGAATCGGAAAATTAAATGGTACGATTTGACCACAAACTCCAATTGGGTCACGCGTTGTTACACTTAAAAAATCGCCTTCCACTGGATTATTTTCACCATAGAATTTGTCAGTCCATCCAGCATAATATTCAAATAAATCGTGTGCCTCTTGCACATCATCATTGTAGGCTTCTGTATATAATTTGCCATTATCAAGTGTCTCTAAGGTTGCTAGCTCTGCGTGATGCTCAGCAATAAGCTCACTAATTTTACGTAATACTCTACCGCGTTGCTTTCTGCTCATACTTTTCCATTCAGGATTATGAAGTGCCTCTCTCGCTGCTTGAACTGCTGAATCTACATTCTCCTTAGCAGCACAATAGAAATTGCCAATAACCTTCCCATTTGCAGGATTAATAGAATCGATTGTATGACTACTACTATCTATCCACTGTCCATTGATATAACTTCTTTTTATTGTTGATAACCAATTGTGAGCCCACTCAAGCTTTGGCTGTTCAATACCATCAAAAATTTTCTGACTCATAATTTTTAATCCTCCTATTTCTCTAAAAATTGTTGTTTCAGTAATTTTGTAGCCTCGCTGTATCCTACTTTGTCTTTTAAATCGCAAATTTTCGGTATACGCGTATTAGATAGTTCTAGACATCTTTGCTCATTGGCTTGAATGCCCACAAGACAAAGATTTGTGAAGCTTTTTAAGCAATTGGAAAGCATATAAAAGCCATCTAATATATGCACACCCGCAAAGTTTTCAAATACATTTAAGTCCAATTCTCCATGCTCAAATGCTGTCTGAACTACTCGCTCAATGCCAATGATTTCACTGCAGCATTGAATTATTGTTTCAGGCATTACGGGATTTATTTTTCCAGGAAAAAAAGATGACCCTGCCTGTATAGCTGGCAATGATATTTCAGCAAAACCTGCTTCTGGTCCCGAAGATAACAATCGAAGGTCTTTAGCCATTTTCATTAATGCCGTAGCAAACAAACTTAATTGTTTAGAAACCTCAGCTAAATCATCTATATTTTGGGCAGCATCAAATAAATTCTCTCTGCGCCTTATCGGTAATTGTGTAACTTCCTGTAATTTTTTAATAACAGTTTGTTTATAGTTCTCACTAGCACCATCACCTTTACCTATAACAGTTCCTCCAAGATTAATCGTCAGCAGCTCGTTTATGGATACTTGTAATTTTTGATGCCTTCTTTTAATAACTGCCTCAAAGCCGCTAAACTTTTGTCCAAGCTGAATACGTGAAGCATCCTGCAAGCATGTTCGTGAAATAGTTGTAATGGGCATAAATTGTATTGTTTTACCGTTTAAAATTTGCGATAAATTCTGTATCTCTTCATCTAAACACTTGTAGCCACTCATTAACGCTAAACGTATAGCAGTATGGCAGGCATCTGCTGTTGATTGTGAAGCGTTTACATGTTCGATCGGATGGACAGGAGCATAGGCACCATTCACTTCATTAGATAGATTGGCTACTACCTCATTTGTGTTCATATTAATGCCAATACCGCCCCCACCATGGTATACATCAACAATAAAATGCTCAGTATACTTTCCATCAATCAAAGCATTACACGCTAAAATAATTTTTTCTTTAATTGATAATGAGATTACCTTGGCTTCATAGTTTGCTAAAGCAGCAGCCTTTTTTACCATCGCTAAGGATTGAATATAATCTGGATAATCTTTTAGTATGTTTTTTGAAAAAGATAGATTTTCTTTTGTTCGAACAGATTGAACACCATATAAAGCCTCATCAGGAATTTCAATAGTCCCCAAGAAATCAGTTTCTATTCGCATAGTTTGAATGGCTCCCTCTACAACAATTAATGACCTCTACACCATTAATTGTTCACATTATGAACTTTTTATTCACATTAAGAACTTTAGGTTATTATATGTCTGAAAATTACGAAAGTCAACACGAAAAAGAGCTTGGATTTTTGACTTTTTTATTTACCGCCATTCAATTAAATTCCCTGTAACACAGACAGCTTTGATTTTCAAAACTAACTATGTATAATTAAAAATATGGAAACGAATAAACTTATAACTAATAAAAATGGTAAAGACGGCACTACAGTTCAAGCAGTGGATAGAGCTTTACTCCTACTAAAGCTTATCGGAGAAAACAGCTCCCCTATTTCTGTAAAGGATTTGTCTCTCAAAAGCGGTCTAAATAGGACAACTGTTTGGAGGTTAATTGGAAGTTTAGAAAATGAGGGTTTTGTGGAAAAAGACATCGCAACGAATAGCTATCAGCTTGGATTTACATTCTATCGATTAGCTTCTCAAAATAATCCATATAGCTCGTTAATTCGCAGAGCTAGAAGTACATTAGAGGCATTAAGGGAAAAGGTAGGTGAAACAGTATTATTAAGCGTTCCAAAGCACAACGGTATTTTAACAATTGATCAAATCGATACAAACCATAGCGTAAGATTAGTTGATTATACAAATACTGTTACACCATTTCATTGCACCTCTAATGGAAAAGTATTATTAAGCTTACTTTCTAAAAAGGAACTCGAACAGTTTTTAGAAAAAGAGCTTATTGCAACATCGAAATATACCATTACAGATCCTAAACTATTGCAAGAGAATCTTGAATGGGTACGTTCTCATCACGTGGGATTATCAATTGGTGAATTCGATGAAAATGAAAACGCTATTTCTGTACCTATATTTGATAATAGAAAGAGCCTAGTAGCATTTTTAACATTAGGCGGCCCTAGCTTTAGACTTTCAAAAGAAGACTTATTAAATCTTAAGGATACGATATTAGATGCTGCTAAGGATATTGAAAGACAGTTAACATAATTTATCTAGTAAACAAGACAAAGTCGAACTTACGGCATTGTCTTTTTTTATTGATTCATTTCTGCAATTTTCAATAAATAAAGAGAATAATGCTATATAAGAGAAAAATTCGCATTGAATTCGCTTTCAAAAAGCAATTGACAACATATTCACCATAGACATATAATTTACATATTCGCATAACGACCATATGGTTCGTATTATGAACTTTAATTAAGAACAATTTCCTCTACTAAAGATTTATTCATATTACTTCAAACAAGAATATGTTGACTAAAGGGCGATGGGAGGAATTTGATATGAGTAGTAACACAATGACAATGGACAACTCGTTAAAGATTAAGCTAGATGATGCACCACTTAATAAGTTTCATATTAAAATCGCAGGCTTAACATTCGGAGCACATTTCACTGATGGATATATTTTAGGGATTGTAGGCTTTGCACTAACATTACTTACTCCACAAATGGGTTTGTCTTCATTTTGGGTGGGGTTGATTGGAAGTTCAGCCTTAATAGGTTTATTTTTAGGTAGCTTAATTTTGGGCTGGATTTCTGATTATATTGGTAGACAAAAAATTTTCGTTCTCAGTTTTACGATTATAACAGTTGCTTCTATTCTTCAATTTTTTGCTGATTCACCAACTGAATTAGTTATTTACAGGATATTAATCGGGATAGGTCTCGGCGGAGATTATAGTGTGGGACATACTATGCTTGCTGAATTTTCACCTCGTAAACATCGTGGGGTTTTACTTGGATCATTTAGTGTGATATGGACAATTGGTTATGTTGCAGCCAATATTGTCGGAATTTTCGCAACGGATGCTTCTCCTGATGCATGGAAATGGATGTTAGCCTCTTCTGCTATTCCAGCATTTATTATTTTAATTATCCGCATGGGTACACCAGAATCGCCAAGATGGCTGGTAAGCAAAGGCAGAAATGAAGAAGCTCTTCAAATTGTACAAAAATATATAGGACCAAACATTATTTTGGATGATGAAGTAGCACAAGCTAAGAAAAGTAGCTTCGCATCTTTATTCCATAAGGATATGATTAAACGAACAGCCTTTAACAGTATTTTCTTCGTATGCTTAGTAATGCCTTATTTCGCTATTTACACATTTTTACCAATCATCCTAGATGAAATAGGCTTAAGAGCAGGTCATACTACGGATTTCTTATTAAATGGTCTTTTAATTATAGGAGCATTATTAGGAATTTGGTTTACTATTAAGTATTCTAGACGTGGTTTCTTAATCTCTTCCTTCATTATATTGGTTATTTCTTTAGGCCTTTTAAGCGTATTACCAAGTAATTTAACGGTTCTTATGATTATTGCTTTCTCTGTATTTACATTAATTTTATCTGCCGTGAGTAATCTTGTAGGTGTTTTCCCTGCTGAAAGTTTCCCAACAGACATTCGCTCCTCAGGGGTTGGCTTTGCTACAGCAATTAGTCGATTAGGCTCTGCTGCTAGTACGTTCCTGCTTCCAATGAGTATGGCTAACCTTGGTGTACAAAATACAATGCTTTGTTTAACGGGTATTTTAGTCATCGGTACCATTGTGTCGATTGCTTGGGCTCCAGAGACTAAAACACTGTCTTTAAGTGATGCTAGTAATGTTTCTGAATAAATAATATAAAAATACCGCCTGCTTCTTAGGAATATCTAGAAGCAGGCGGTATATGGTTATATCTCCCCATGCATTGGGTCTTTCTTATGCTTAGGCCCAATCATGTTGAATAAAATATTAAGGATAATCGCTGTTACTGAACCACAGACGATACCATTTGACGTTAAGATTGAGACTTTTGCTGGTAATGCATCGAAAATTCCCGGGACTACTGATACACCGACACCTAAACTTACTGCAATGGCTGCAATCATGGCATTTTCCGCTGATTCATTCATAACAGGTACAAGCATGCCCATACCTTGCGTAATGACCATACCGAACATCGCTAACATTGCTGCACCAAGTACTGGTGTTGGAATAATCGTTGTTAACGCTGCGATTTTTGGTAGGAAGCCAAGTGCTACAAGTAAGCCACCTGTGATATAAATAACTTTACGGTCCTTCACGCCTGACATACGAGTTAGTCCCACATTTTGTGAGAAAGTCGTATAAGGGAAGGCATTGAAAATACCTCCGATCACAGAGGCAAGACCTTCTGAACGATAACCTCGCGCTAAATCCTTTGAATCGATTTTTTTGTTACAAATATCACTTAGTGCAAAATAAACACCTGATGATTCTACTAGAGATACCATCGCAACAAGTGTCATAGTGACAATTGCGGATGCATTAAATGTTGGCATACCAAAGTAAAAAGGCTGAACCATGTGTAAAACATCAGCATCTGAAACTGGACTAAAGTCAACCATTCCCATAAACACGCCTAGGATTGTCCCAGCAACTAGACCAATTAAAATAGAAATTGCACGCACAAAACCTGTAGAGAAACGATAAACTACTAAAATCATAACTAATGTAATGAATGCTAAAGCGACATTAGCACCTGATGCAAAATCCTCTGCCCCTTGTCCACCTGCCATATTGTTCAATGCTACTGGTAATAAAGAGATACCAATAATCGATACTACAGAACCTGTAACAACTGGCGGGAAGAATTTTACTAGCTTTCCGAAGAAGCCAGCAATAATGACTACAATGACACCTGAAGCAATAATAGAGCCATAAATATCTGTAATCCCCTGCTCAGGATTTGTCCCAATTGCAATAATTGGACTAACCGCAGTAAACGTACAGCCTAGCACTACTGGTAAACCAATACCGATAAACTTACCTGAATATACTTGTAAAAGTGTTGCGATCCCACACATCATAATGTCAATCGCCACTAAATAGGTCATTTGCGCTGAATCGAAGCCAATAGCACCACCGATAATTAGTGGTACTAAGATGGCTCCTGCATACATCGCAAGTAAATGCTGAATCGCTAGCGTTGTCGATTTAAAGGAATTCATTACGCGCGAGCCTCCGCAGCAAATGTTACTTTGCCATCTTCAAGAGAGTCAATAATTGCTAATGATTCTACATGAACTCCTTGTGCACGTAATAATTTCCCACCATCTTGGAAGCCTTTTTCGATAACGATGCCAACCCCAACCACATTTGCACCTGCTTGGGCTGCAATGTCAAGTAATCCTTTTACTGCTTCCCCATTCGCTAAGAAGTCGTCAACGATTAGTACATTATCCTCTTCATTTAAGAAATTACGTGATACGGAAATATCATTTGTTTCATTTTTTGTAAATGAATGTACTTTTGAAGAAAAAAGATTATCTGATAATGTTAACGATTTACGTTTACGTGCGAACACTACAGGAGCACCGATTTCCAGCCCTAACATAACGGATGGTGCAATTCCAGAAGATTCAATCGTTAAGATTTTTGTAATAACTTGGTCAGAAAAGCGGTTGGCAAATTCATGACCAATTTCTTTCATTAGCATTGGGTCGATTTGGTGATTTAAAAAAGAATCTACCTTTAATACAGATGAAGATAAAACTTTTCCCTCTTGCATAATTTTGTCGTGTAGTAACTTCATTTCCTTTATGTCCTTCTTTCTTATAGTAATAACTTTTTATGAGCTTAATAATATCCATTATAGGAGAAAGTACAAAACGTTCATTTCAAGTGATAAAAAAACGCTGAATACTTTGATTCCATTCATCTATGAGTGGAGCAAAGCATTCAGCGTTAGACGTCGAAACGAATAGAAAACATCATCACCTTGTATGAGGTTTCCTAAAGCATTGCTACCCATAGTCGATTTATTTACGGTAAATCGGTAGAAACTCGCGAGCCCTATTCTCGCTATTATATGAGTGAAACGGTATGAAACTGTAAAAAAACTTCCTTATTGCTATTCCGTTTTTCAATCAATACTTCATTTGGTATGTGCTTATATGACATATGAATAAAGTTTGATTTTTCGGAATTTACTGGTATTCTACTAATTTTTAATTGTAAACGTTCGTGTTTTACAATCAACGTACTGATTATATCAGACAATTTTCAAGCTTGCTAGTCATTATTTTGATAAATGAAAAGGTACTGTCATAATGACGACATTTTTGTGAAATAACAGCGAAGCGCGAATTAATAGACTCGATTGATTGTGTAACATATGATGCCAGCCTTTTTTCGGTAAAAACTGTGGAATCACAACTGTTACTTGATGCCCTGTTTTCAGACATTGATGCTCAACCTTATCTATAAATTTCATTAACGGCTGAGTAATACTTCTATATGGTGAGTAGTATGTTACAAGCCGTATAGTTGGCTGCCAGGCTTTCCATTTCTCCTCAAAAGCTTTCGCATCAGCCTGATCAAAAGCTACATAAAAGGCAATAATTTTATCTACATTTAGTGACTGTGCATAATGCAAGGTGTTTTCCACTACCTTTGTAATCCCAGCAACAGGTACAATGAAAACATTTCCTTCAATCTTTGGTAGCTCCTGATCCACTAATCTGAGCTGTTCACCAACTGCCTGATAATGATGCTTGATGCGATGAAACATCAGAATAATGATGGGTAAAAAGATAAACACAGGCCATACCTGAGGTAATTTCGTCACAAAAAACATCATGGCAACAACAAAAGAGATAATCGCTCCAATTGTGTTAATTATAAATTTAGGTATCCAGCCTTTTGGCTTTTCACGCCACCATTTTCGCATCATCCCTGCCTGTGCTAAGGTAAACGGAATAAACACACCAACCGCATAGAGTGGAATTAAATGTTCTGTCATCCCATCAAATAAAATGATTAGCACGATGGCTGCTAAGCCCAGCATCATAATACCATTCGAATAGCCGAGGCGATCCCCGCGAATTTGAAATATTCGAGGGATAAAACCATCCTTTGATAAATTAACAGCGAGTAAAGGAAAGGCTGAATATCCTGTATTAGCAGCAAGTACTAATATCATCGCCGTCGTTCCCTGAATAATAAAGTAAAAAATATTTCTACCAACACTTGCCTCTGCAATTTGTGAAACTACCGTTGCTTTTGCATTTGGGGCAACCCCATAAAAATAAGCTAGGCTAACAATACCTATAAATAATACGGCTAAAATTGCCCCCATAGCTAATAATGTTTTTGAGGCATTGCTTGGTGCCGGATTTCTAAAATTAGGTATTGCATTTGAAATGGCCTCAACACCAGTTAAAGCAGAGCTTCCTGATGCAAATGCCTTTAATAATATAAATAAACTAATTCCAGCTACAGGTGTCCCGACCATTGGATGCAGCTCTGCAGGAACCTGACCTGTAATGACGTTGTATATCCCTACTCCGATCATTACCAGCATAACTACTACAAACAAATAAACGGGATATGCTAGAACAGATGCCGATTCCGTTACACCACGTAAGTTTAATATCGTTAGACAAATAACAAAAAACACAGCAATTATGACATTATACGAATGCAGACTTGGGAATGCCGAAGTAATTGCATCGGTTCCAGCTGATACACTAACAGCTACTGTTAAAATGTAATCAACAAGTAATGATCCCCCTGCAACAAGACCAGCATTGACCCCTAAATTTTCCCGAGATACAACATATGCTCCTCCGCCATGTGGATAAGCAAAAATCACCTGACGATACGAAAAAATAAGTGCTGTGAGTAACACAATTACCCCAGCAGCAATCGGTAGTGAATACCAAAAGGCAACCGTACTTATTGTCATAAGTACAATTAATATTTGCTCAGGTCCGTATGCCACCGATGATAAAGCATCAGATGATAAAATGGCAAGTGCCTTTGTCTTACTTAGCTTCTGTTCCCCTAACGCTTCGGATCTTAATGGTTTACCGATAACATAATGTTTTAAGGAAGATTTCATAATAAACACCTTCTAGTTTCATAGAATGTGTTTCGCATTTCTAAATCGATTACGCCCTCGCATAATCGGTTATTGTGTTATACATTGGGGCTTTTCTTCATCCCTAGTACGAGAAATGGGATAAAAAAAGTCCACAAGTCATCACTAAATAAGACTTGTAGACGTTCATTCGTCTGCCAAGCTCCACTTTTCTGCTCTTAACGCTTACGAGGTTAGCTGTCGGATTCGGGCCTGAGTAGCCCTACCCTTCATATTGAAGAGATTCACCCCAAGGATTACCTAAGTTATCCGTAAAAATTGGGTCCCCCGCGTTTAGTTGCTTCAGCGATTTAGAAATTTGAAACTTTTATAATGATGTCATATTACGCCTGTCGATTAAAAAAGTAAAGCAGAAAATTTTTCATTGAAACGTGTGAAAAACATAAGCTTCTTTAGCCATGCAATAGCAAAAACTTTTATGGGATTTGAGATAAAAAAAGCTAACTTAAAAGTATATTCCCACTTTTAAGTTAGCTAAGCATATTAATCTTCAATATCCTGTTCAAACCATAAAATGTCCCCTGTTGAATAATCAATGTCAATTTCGTATTCATATTGTCCGTTTTTAATTTCTATTTCATATATTCCATCATCAAGCTTTATTTTTGTAACTGTTCCCTTTACTTTAGTTAGGGCCTTTTCAATAGCCTGTTCTTTTGTAATTTTTGTTGTTTTGTTAGTAGAGATTGTAGAGTAATCATCCATATCATCCGAATCACGAAGCTCTTTCTTTTGCTTTAGCAGTTTCCCTGTAAAAGCGTCAAATTTTAAATCATGTTCTTCCGTCTCTGTATGCACCTCAACCTCGTAAATAGAACGATAACGGTTTTGATCGAACTCAATATCCGCAACTGTACCATTAACAACAGCTAATGCTTTTTTCTCAATCTCCTGCATTGTTAACACTTTTTTCTCTTCCGCATTACCTGTTAGTAATGTTGTAGAACCAACCACTGCTCCGACACCAAGTACACCTAAAATTGCTGGAATTAAAATAATTTTCTTCATGTTCCTCTCTCCTTTGTCTTAACTGTCCTCAGCATAGCAAGTTAAGATGATAGAACAATAAGAGAAACATTAGAATTTCATGAGAACACTTAATGATCTTCATCCCATGAGACAGACATCACTTTTCCTGATATTGCATGTATTTGAAACACGGCTTCCTCATCCTTTGTTTCAATTTCTACTAGATAGTAGCCACCATCCTCTGTCTCCTCATAATCAACGGAATCTATCTCACCATTTAGTTGTTGTAAAGCAATTTTAATTGCCTGCTGCTCAGAAAGCACTCCTTCACCTTCTGGTTGCTTGACGGGCTGTATATCTTTTTCTGTTAAAATCTTTCCAGTATAAGCGTCTATAGTTAGCTCCTTTTGCGTATCTTTATTTTCTATCAGTACTGTATAAATCGTATGATTTAATTTAATGTTTTCGACTTCCCCATAAGCACTCGCCATAAGCTGCTTTATTTGTTTTTCTGATAATAGCGCCTTTCTTTCAGTTTCCTTTAATTCCAATTCTTTAACCTGTCCTGAAGCAGCATCAAGCAGTACTGTATAAATCGCTCCGTCACGGGCAAATACCATATTGTAATCAGTTCCTCGTTTTTCAGTTTGCTTTACTTGTCCATTATAGATAGCTTCGATATGCTGAAGGGCTTCTGCTTCACTAAAGGGCTCTGTTTGAAAAAAGCGGTTTTGAATAAAGAGTAGAATGATACATGCCATTATGAAGAAAGCGGCACTAATGATGAGCCACTTTTTCATTGCTGTCCCTCCTTTGGCACACGTAACATAAAGCTTGAGCCCTGACCAATTTTGCTTTCAACCTCTATTGTAATATCCAGTTGCAGCGCAAGTTCTTGTGCGATCGCAAGACCTAAGCCTGAGCCGCCAGTTTTTCGATTTCGATCCTCAGCCACGCGATAAAAACGTTCAAATAAATGAGGAATATTCTCTGCTGGAATTCCTATTCCATTATCCTGTATCGTTATTATCACCTGATTTGTTGATTCTGTTGCATGAATATAGATATCATCCTCACTATATTTACGCGCGTTATCAAGTAAAATGAAGAGTAGCTGCTTTATCAATTTTTCATCACTATACATATAACGTGGTACTTCAGCATCGACAATGAAGGATCGATGATAGGCCTGCTGCATTTGTAAGGCAACCTTTCTTAACAAAGGGGCAAGCTCTAGCTGTGTGAATTGTATAGCAAGATGCTCCTTATTTTTCGCTAATTCTAGTAACTGTAAGACCATTTCATGCATACGAGAGGATTCATTGACAATTGCCTGTAGTGATTCTTGTGCCACCTCTTTATTATCAAAGCCTCTGCGTAATAATAATTTTGCATAGCTTTCAATAACAGTAATAGGGGTCTTTAACTCATGTGAAGCATTTGATACAAATTGCTGCTGCTTTTGATAATGCTGTTCAAGCTTTTCCATCATCATATTAAAGGTATGATTAATTTTTGCTAACTCATCTCCACCTTTTTCAGGGAGGTCAATTTTTTCATAGCTTCCTGTATCTGCACTTTTGAGCATGGTTTTATTTAAACGCTCCAATGGCTGTAAAATTAAACGACCAAGGGCTAAACTTGCTAAAAAGATTGGGATAGATGCAACAATAGAGACAATGATTAATATAACCTTAAGTAAACTCAAAGTTGCCGCCACATCTTCCATCGGTTGCTTTAATTGAATTTGTATAACTGTTCCATCCATCCAGATGGCAGGCATTGAATAGCTAATAGAAGGTACATCTGACATTTCAAGAGTAGCCTGAACCTTTGTTTTTAAATGCTCGCCTTCATAAATATAGACCGCTCCATCCGTTGGCATATACGCTCTTAATACTTGCTGCAAATTGGTCTGCTCATTCAATTGGCTTAGTGCTGAACTAAGCTCGTTAGCACGTGTTTGAAGCTGCTTATTTTCAGTATTATAAGCAAACTGCTCATACAAAAAATAAATCCCTCCGTTCGTTACCACTAAAATCACAAGCATTAACAGTGTTGTCAGCAAATGAATTTTTGTTTTAAGTCGCATGCTTGTGCTCCTTCAGCACATAGCCAACACCGCGTACTGTCTGAATTATAGGTGTATCGTTAGCAGCTTCTAGCTTTTGTCGAACATAACGAATATAAACATCCACAACATTGGTATCTCCATAATAGTCATAGCCCCAAACAGCCTGTAAAATTTGCTCTCGTGTTAATACCTGCTTTGAATGCTTGAGTAAATATAAGAGAAGATCGTATTCACGAGGTGTTAAGTCAATATTTATTCCATAATAGATAACCTCTCGTGTTTGCTCATTAATGGATAACTGACCAAATGCGGCTTGTTCTTGCTGTGTAGAAGTTTTTTGTGAGAATCTTAAAGCACTCCGAATCCGTGCAAGTAATTCTTCAATTTCAAATGGTTTTGTCACATAGTCATTTGCCCCAAGATCTAAACCCTTTACCTTATCCTCCACCTCATTTTTAGCTGTCAGCATGATAACAGGCGTCTGTGATTCAGTTGCACGAATACGCTTTAGTACATCCATACCACTCATTTCAGGTAGCATAATATCCAATAAGATTAAATCCCATTGCTGCTCACGATATTTCAGTAAGCCATCTGTTCCTGTATGCGCCATCACAGCCTCATAGCCTTCAAATTGCAGCTCTAGTTGTAGCACCCTTGCAATATTTTCCTCATCCTCTATTATTAAAATTCGATTGGTCATGTCGAATCAGTCCTCATCTTTTCTTTTCATCGTAAACTAAGCAGGATGTGAAAGTCTAATTAGAAAATGATGAGAACTTATTTAGTCTACAGATCGAATAACTGCACTAAATTTTATACCAACTTAAGTACTGCAAATTGTGCTCTTGTAACAGGCGCTTTGGATTTAAGTTACCATTATCCTTGAAGGAATGTATCGTATTCACAATAGGTTGTATGCACGCTCTTCTTTCTTCCGATCATTAGTTAAATTGGATATATTACCATTTTTTCTCTGGGTATATTTCCATTTATTTACTTCGTTATCACTTCTTCTAAATAGCGCATACTTATATTATAAAAGTTGAGGCAAACCACTTCACATTTTTTAATCCTAGCGTTAGAATACTATTATCTTATTTTCCTATAGGAAACTTTATTTCGCTTACGATATTTTTTGAAACGAGGGAACAATATGGTTTACAAACAAGTCACAAAATCGTCAGCCGAGGCGGTTTTAGATGGAGATATAAAAGGTTGGCGACGCTTTTTACCGTTTCTTGGACCTGCTTTTATTGCAGCCGTCGCCTATATTGATCCTGGCAACTTTGCCACTAATATTACAGCTGGCTCTCAATATGGTTACTTACTGCTTTGGGTTATAGCCTTCTCCAATTTAATGGCCGTGTTAATTCAATCCTTATCTGCAAAGCTTGGGATTGCAACGGGAAAAAATCTACCTGAGGTGGCCCGTGAGCATTTTTCAAAAAAAACATCTATTTTTTTATGGATACAGGCAGAATTAGTCATCATTGCGACAGACCTTGCCGAATTTATCGGTGCAGCATTAGGTCTTTATTTGCTATTTAATATTCCTATGCTCCCAGCAGCATTAATTACAGCCATTGGTTCATTTGCTATTTTAGAACTTCAAAGAAGAGGATTCAGAGCCTTTGAGGCAGGTATTTCTGGCATGGTTTTAATTGTCGTATTAGCATTTGCTTTCCAGACATTTTTAGCACAACCAGATTGGGGAGAAGTAACGCTTGGAATGTTTACGCCACATTTTGATGGGGTGGATTCTTTATTACTAGCTACAGGTATTTTAGGAGCAACTGTCATGCCTCATGCTATTTATTTACATTCTTCCTTAACACAAAATCGTATTATTGGTCGTAATGAAAATGAAAAAAGACGCATTTTCCGTTTTGAATTTATTGATATTATCATTGCCATGATTATTGCTGGAGCTATCAATATGAGTATGCTCATTATTGCCGCAGCTGTATTTCACACACAAGGTGTAATAGTAGAAGATTTAGATGTAGCTTACAATGGATTAAAGGATGCACTCGGTCCAATGGCAGCCGTTTCCTTTGGTCTTGGCTTACTCATCGCAGGGCTAGCCAGTTCCTCTGTAGGGACTTTAGCGGGTGATGTTGTCATGCAAGGATTCATCCGTAGAAAAATACCACTGTATTTACGTAGAGCGATTACAATGTTACCTCCGCTAGTAATCATTGCCTCAGGTGTCAATGCAACCTACGCTCTGGTTCTTAGTCAGGTTGTCTTATCCTTTGGTATTGCATTCGCCCTTGTCCCTCTTGTTATGTTTACAAGTAAACCGGACATCATGGGCAGCCTAGTTAACCATCGTATTACAACCATTTTAGGTTGGTTTGTAGTTGTCATTGTCGTTGCTTTAAATATTTATTTATTGTGGGAAACGATATTTGGATAAAAAAATGCCAGACGCAAAGATTATTGCGTCTGGCTTTTACGTTATGGGTGGTCCTAGACTTTCAGAGTGATTTTTAAATATCCATCTTCTCAATTTTTCGAAACGAAGCATAGGCCACGCTTATACCGATAATTGCTAAAACAATTGGTATAAAAATAATATCATTTAAAGAGAAGTTCCCTGTATTGGATGATACAACTGAGACAATGAAAATAGATGAGATAATGGTTACTGGAATGGAGTATTTTCTCATTCCAAAATACAATGGTATTAATGCGATGCATGATGCTGCAATTGCATTCATAACAACAACAGGGATTCGTTGTATGATTAAAGAAATCGTTAAGGTATCTGAAAGTAAATGGAAATTACTACTGATTACACAAAAAACCGCTGTCACAAAAACATTTGATACAATTATTGCACTAAAGGTAAAAAGAACAATAATAGCTAGCTTTGAAGCAATTAATTTTTTCCTATTTATTGGATACATGAATGCTAAAGTGATTGTTTTATATTTAAATTCACCAATAATAAGCTTAGCGATTAATGCACTAGCAAAGATAATAAATACCGCTCTTACAGTTGAATCTATAAGACTAAGAGCAGTTTGATAATTTTCAAAGCCAGGATCTCCTTCTATTTTTGTGATAAATAAAAGCATAAACATAATCCCTAATATCACAAAATTTGCAAAGATAGCTCGTTTTATATAGGAACCCATATGAAATTTTTTCATTTCAAGACGCATTAAGTTAAGCATTAGCTACACCCCCATTGATTAACTTTAAGAAATAATCCTCCAATGAGCTTGATTTTTTACTAATTCCCTCGATTTCAATATCATGCTCAATCAATGTTTTAGATAGTACCTTTTGTGAAGCTGTCGTATCATATATACGAATACAATTGTCATCTATTAGTTTAAAATTAGTAATATTTAATGTACTTTCTATAATAAAGGCAGCCTTTTTCCCATCATTAACAATCATTTCGATATAATCTACCTGACTACGATTAACAGCGTCCATTGATACTTCCGTGATTAATCTTCCATTCTTAATAACGCCAATTGTATCAGCTAGTTGTTCAATTTCACCTAAAATGTGGCTAGAAACAATAATTGTAATGCCATACTCTTTGCAAAGCATTTTGAATAACTCTCGTATTTCTTTAATGCCCACTGGATCTAGCCCATTAATCGGCTCGTCTAAAATAAGTAATTCCGGCTTCGTAATAATAGCCCGTGCAATACCCAATCGCTGTTTCATTCCTAGGGAAAAGTCTTTAACACGCTTCTCCTCTGTATTTGTTAGTTTCACTAGATCGAGAACATGACTAATTTCTTTCTTATCGTAATAGCCCATATATTCGCAGTGTAATTCTAGTGTTTCCTTTGCTGTTAAATCTTCATAGAAAATTGGATATTCAATAATCGTACCCAACCTTTTTAGCACCTCGTATGATTGGTCTGTTAATTTTTCGCCAAAGATTTCAATATCTCCACTCGTTGGCTTTGTTAGGTTCGTTAGCATTTTCATAACTGTCGTTTTTCCGGCACCATTTGGACCTAAAAAGCCATAAATCTCTCCCTTCTTCACATGCATATTGACAGCAGAAACCACTTCTTTTCCGTCAAACACTTTCGTAAGTTGATTTGTTTTCACAATATATGTCATGTCAATCTCTCCCTCAAATGTAGCTAAACTTATTATAAAAAATGAAGCTCTCTAATTTATTAATTGATTCTTACAAATTTCTTAAGTACAAAAGAAAGGCCTGTAAAGCGTTTAAAGCTCTACAAGCCTTCTGTTTTAGTACTTCATTCTTTTTAACGTTATTGTAAAAATGGTCTTTTCATATGGAATACTGGAGAGCTGAATAGAGCCACCCATTAGTTCTATAAGACGCTTGGTGATTGTTAATCCAAGACCGCTGCCTTGAAAGGATTTATTTCTGGAATCCTCAAGCGTATACATTCTTTCAAAGACATTATCAATATGATATTCATCTATTCCCTTACCTCTATCCCATACATCAATATAAATACTTGTATCATCATTTCTTACAGACAGTCCAATCACATTGCCATCTGCACCATAAGCAATAGCATTTGACAATAAATTGTTCAAAGCCCTCTCTAATGCTTCTTCATTACCTAGCGCATATATTGGTGTCTCTGGTATTGCAATCTCTATCTCTAACCCCATAGATGTAACCATATCGTAAAATGATAAAATATTTTTTCGGCATATTTCACCTATATTGATTTTTGTCATCGGATAATCAGTATCTCCAGCCTCTAATTTTGCTAGGTCAAAAAATGTATGGATGATTTTTAATACTTCCAATGTCTTCGAATGAATGCCAGTTAATAACCGTTGCCGCTCCTCCACACTAATCGAGTGCTTAAGCTGCAGTATTTCAGTATAGCCTAGTACAACTGTTAATGGTGTTTTAAGATCATGCGAAATATTCGCCAGCATCTTTTTCATAGAGCTTTCCATTTTCCGATGTGTTGCCAACACTTTTTGATTGTGATCCAGCAATGCATTCAACACAATAAGTAGCTGCTGTATTTCTTGATTAGCTGTCGGTACTAAAATTTTTTCACTTGTTTCTTCGTTAATAATTGCTTGCAGTTTTCTATGCATGTACTGAATAGTAGCACTTTGTTGTTTTTTTGCCTTCACTTGCACAATAATAATTCCTATGAGTAACACAATAATCAATAATAGAAATATAATCATCTGTTTATCCTTCAAATTTATAGCCAATTCCCCAAAGCGTTTTTATATATTGAGGATTGGACGGATCGTCTTCCATTTTTTCACGCAATCTTCTTATATGTACATTAATAATATTTTCATCACCATAGTAATTATCATTCCAAATCAACTGATAAATTTGCTGTTTTGTAAAAACTCGATTACGATTTGTCACGAATAATTTTAAGATAGCAAATTCCTTTGATGTGAGCTTTACGTTTTGTCCATTCTTCTCTACTGAAAAATTAACAAGGTCGATTAATAAATTATCTATCTCTAATATATCTTTCTTATCCTCTACATGATTGGCGTATTTTGTTGCTCTTCGAATGGCAGCCTTGACACGTGCCGAAAATTCCAGCATTGAAAATGGCTTTGCAATATAATCATCTGCCCCTAATCCTAGCCCTAATGCTTTATCAACATCGCTATCCTTAGCTGACATAATGATAATCGGCAGTGATGCCTGCTCTCGTATTATCTTTAAAACTTCTAATCCATTTAGTTTCGGTATCATAATATCTAAAATCACTAAATCAAAGGGTTTATTTAAACAATTTTGCAATGCCTCTTCTCCATTCACTGCTGAAGTAACAAGGAATCCCTCCATCGTTAAATAACTCTCCACCATTTCCCTAATGGCTTCATCATCTTCTACTAGTAAAATACGCTTTCGCACTTTCATATACCTCACTTTTAAAATCTATTTATTTTATTATTGACCTAGCTATACCGTGAGCATCCAAGTTTAATCTATAGTACTGTTACTACTATCAATTATGCCTCGGCATAATTGAGTCCGGAATCGGCTTTGTGCTTACACAAAGTACTCCTTTCCGATTCCGTGACATCCGCCGGAGGCTTTAACTTCTTTCAGCGGGTGTTTGGACAC
>NZ_JBNNMG010000082.1:0-13500 GCF_050272555.1 Lysinibacillus sp. NPDC047702
CCACAGGCGTTGATTTAAGTAATTTAACACTGGAGGAGTTGAGAACGATTGCTAATTCTAAGCGATGAGGAAATGAGCGCATTGAAAAACGAAGCAGACAAAGAATTAGCGCGCCGCTTCTATCGTGATTATGTTGAATATGTACTATCTCAGAGAACAACTATTACTGGATAAAAGGAGAATCAAAATGAATCTAGACAATCGTGTAATTTATAACAAAGTAACAGGCGCAGTTATCTATCAAACTGGAGAGGCTACAGGTGATGTAGTTCCGCATGATATAGAGGATTTTTTTTGGCTCCATTGATTATTCAAAATTCTATGTACAGCGTATTGACGAGGCCAGCAATCCAATAATTAAAGAATATCCTAGAGATTTATCACCAGTAGAAATTGAAAATACAAAACTGAAAGAAGATATTGTTATTACAAACAGATTCAGAAGTTGGAGGAATTTTATAATGATAAATCAAATAGTGGACGTATTGCAGTTGAGCGCATTATGGCACAGGGGCTTAATCCAAAAACAAATAAAACTTATGTCATTGATGATGTGACTAACGAGGATTACAAACAAGCCGTGGAGGATTACATTTTAACAGCTACAGAAGGTGTTTAAAGTTTAACTATAAAATAGTTAGAATAAATATCAGAGATTAGTCTTTTAAAAAACAAAAACCCCGAATAGGTTTATTTTTTCTAAAAGTGCAATCTATTCGGGGTTCAGTTTATTTCCCTTTATAACTTTCCATGCTTACTTAGTCTGTGTGTGCTACTGCGCTGATTACAATCAGTTGTTCTGGGGATGCCAAATAATTCACGCCAATTAGGCTACCCGCTGGCCGATGCTGTTCCATGTATTCCTTGAAAAGTCGGATGACTGGCTCAGTGTGTTCTTTTGCATTTGTTAAATAGATTTCCAGATAAGCGAGGTTGGACTTCGTTGCACCAAACCCTTTTAGAACGCGATCTAGATTTTCAAGAGTTTGTCGTGTCTGTGCTTCGACATCGCCATCTCCAACGAATGCACCCTTCGTATTGTGGGAAAATTGCCCCGAAATGTAGATAGTGCCGTTGACACTGTATCCTTGGGAAATACCATGATCCCAGAGATTATGATTGTAGATTTTAACATTAGTCATTTTTTTCTCTCCTTTACTTCAAAGTAATGCCAGTATAAAATGAACGCAAACAAAAAAATAGTACGCACTTTTTCGAAAGGTACTACCAGAAAGGATAGTGTAAATATGGGGATGGCTGACTATAAAGAGAAGGGGAATATTCAAGAAACGCCTTTTGGATATACATTGTCAGTGATTGGTGGTAAATGGAAAATGCTTATTATTTATATTCTTGCAGAAAACTAAACAGTTCGGTTTAATGATTTGAAAAGGAAAATAGGAGCTATTACCTTTAAAACATTAAGTTCACAACTTAAAGAATTGGAAGCAGATGGGATGGTTAATCGGAAAGAGTATCCCCAAATTCCCCCTAAAGTTGAGTACAGTCTCACAGATAAAGCAGAAACTCTATTACCTGTTTTGGAACAGTTATGTGAGTGGGGAGAAAAAAACTCCAGTAATTAAGTACCTTCTGTAAAACTGATGTGATAAATAATCGTTCCATATTGTTCAGTATGTGCAGTGATAATAAAGTTGTTTAAAAATCCTTCTTCCACATAGTTGAAGAAAATATGATAGGATGTACTTTATTAAAAATTTTGTAATAGTAACTAATACAATTAGTTTGGAGGACTTATGAATATAAGTGTAGAGTTAGTCGAGAATTTAATTTCAGAACAATTTCCTCAATGGAAAGATTTGAAAATTGAGCCAGTCAAAAACAGCGGGCATGATAATCGTACATTTCATTTAGGTGAAAAAATGACTGTAAGATTGCCTAGTGGAAAAGCATATGAACCGCAAGTTCAAAAAGAAGCAAAATGGTTACCCATATTAGCAAAGAACTTAACTCTTCCAATTACTGAACCTGTAGGAAAAGGGCATCCAACTACGGAATATCCTTTCGAGTGGTCTGTTAACAGATGGTTATCAGGTGATACAGTTAATAAAAATAATGTTAATTTATCTTTATTTGCAGAAGAATTAGCGAATTTTTTATTGGAGTTCGAAAGAATTAATGCCTCAAATGGACCAATTGCTGGTCCTCATAATTTTTATAGGGGTGGAGATTTAAGTGTCTATGACTCTGAAACAAAGGAAGCTTTAATTAAACTTGAAGGAAAAATTAATGTAAAAAAATGTCATTTTATTTGGCAGCAAGCCCTCTTAAGCAAATGGGAAAGTGAGCTTGTATGGGTACATGGAGATATAGCTCCAGGAAACTTATTGGTTCAAAATGGACATCTGG
Organism: Lysinibacillus sp. NPDC047702; assembly: GCF_050272555.1. NCBI lineage: Bacteria > Bacillati > Bacillota > Bacilli > Caryophanales > Bacillaceae > Lysinibacillus > Lysinibacillus sp. NPDC047702. Next base: position 2,371 of record NZ_JBNNMG010000082.1, read on the forward strand.
CAGGTGTTATTGATTTTGGAATCCTAGGTACAGGAGATCCTTCTTGTGATCTAGCTATGGCATGGACATTTTTTGATAAAGATAGTCGAGATGTATTTATTAAAAGTATGAATTTAGATGAAGGTACCTGGAATCGTGCTAAAGGTTGGGCATTATGGAAGGCGTTAATCACTTACAATAGCCTTGATAAAAAAATAAGTGAAAACGCTCGTTATACTATTAATGCAATTCTAAATGATGTGTAAATCCTATAAAAGAATGTTAGATTTATTCGTAGAGCTTAATGTTTGTGAATAAATCTATTTAAACTAACAGAGGGCTTTAGTTTAATAAGAATCAAACAACTTTATTAATGAATTTTAAGTACAAATACCTTTTAAATGTATAGAAATTCATCAACTTTAAAGAGCCTTACTATACTAGATGTAGCAAGGCTCGTATATTTTCAAAACACTCCTTTTTTAATTTCATATGAACAGTTGCGTCACTCAAAAACGAGTGGCGTATTAGAAAGAAGGTGGTTACTTGCTTACTGTTACGGACGGATCACAGGTTGAACCTTTAATAAAAATCGGCACAGACTTTAAAATGGAGCAAATAGTAGACGGTACTTTTACAGTATTGTTTTCTTGTTTTCCTAGTAAAAATAATCCTGGTTACGAACTACTAAAGTCTGAATCAATCATCACTTTGGATGGTAACGATTTTCGTGTGTAGGTTTTTGCTGACAATGTTTATAGCAAATCGGTAACGGCATTAAGTATTTTTTATGACCATTTAAAAACATATAGGCATGGCATATTTGAGGGTAATCACACTTTAAATAATCACATTAATTTTGCTTTACAAGGTACAGGGTGGACATTTACAGCAGATGCAAATATCGCAAATGTCACAAATTATATACGTTCATTTGGTAATGATAACGTTATTAAACCAAAGGAGGAAATCAAAGTGACAAATACAACATGGAATCCAGGTTCTCCAGCTATGAAAACTGAAACAGAAAACTTTATTGCACAGGCAGTTAAAGATGGTATTATTCAGGAATCGCACTTAAAGGATTTGCAGAATGGTACAATGACCACTGATCGTTTAATTGGTCTGTACATTACTATTCAACAGCGTAGAAATGATAAAAAGTAATCGGAATCAGAACGGTACCTGTTAAATTTAATCATAAAAATACTAAATCCCAGGCTCGAAATAAATGAGTTCCTGGGTTTTTTTGAGTTATTCATATAATTATTGTTCGATATGTTTTTCTACTCTCTTACATATTCACGTTAAATGTTTTTTATTCCTTACAATATGATGAGTAATTATCAACATATAACATGATAAGATTACAAAAATATATAATTTATCTATAAAATGTAAATGTTATGTTTTTGTATAGGTATGGTTGTTATACTTAAACCGATATACCAGAAAAATCATAAGTAGGGATTTAATGTAATTTTGTTTTTTTGTGTATGGTGATTAGATTAAAAAACTATTACAAAAAGGGGTTTTTAAAAATGGTTAAGGAAGTTAAGGAGAGAGTATCAACAGTTATATCATCTAATAAGCCACAACCAGGTCAAAATTGGCGATCTAGTGGAGATTTTTCAACATTGAACTTGCCAGCAGGTACGAAGAACCTGTATTGGGAGATAGCGGATGGGACTCCTAATCAGGAATCCATTGAGTTTGATGTAGCGGAAGACAGACGGGGTAGTGACCATACCGTCTTAACTAATGTACAAGACGGTATGTATACACAAGTAGTCTCAAGTGGTTACCTTTATATAGGGAATCCTAGGGGCGCAAGTTCAGATTTCACGATTACCGTTTATGCAGTATATAGGGAATGAGAATAATTCCTCACTTTTAAATCTCAAAAATAATTAAAACCAGAGAAATGATATTATCCCCTTTAGGTTGACAGTGTGAAAAAGCCCATTGTTATAATGGACCTTTCACGGTGAACTGGAGGGGATTTTTCATGGCTAAAAAAGGGCTGACGTTTCAACGGTATACGGTAGAATACAAAGTAGAGGAAGTTCAACTTTATCGGTAGGTGTATTTTATGTGGAGTCCAAGTTCACCAGTTGAAAACTTTATTGCACAGGTGGTTAAAGCTGGTATTATTCAGGAATCGCATAAAGAATGGTACAGTGACCACTGATCGCTTAATTGGCTTGTATATTACGATTCAACAAAGACGAGGTAAATAATACATTTGTTCAGAAGTTGTATAGAGTGAAGTGGTATTTTATAAATGTTGATTCTCTTATTTTATAAAACCTAGGTACTCAATTAATTTTGAACCTGGGTTTTTTCTAATTATTGGGAAGAATGCTTTTCTTTAGCCCATTTTTTAGGAGTTTATTGATTTTGAATAACTTATTAGAGAAGTCGAATAATGACAGAAAATGTAAAACTAAAAAATTACTTTTTTTCCATTAGTTGGGTTATAATTGAGGTAGGTTATCCCCATAAAGTAAAATAAAGGAGGAAATAAATTATGTCAGCACGTGAAGTTCATATTGAAGTTATTAACATTTCAAAAAATGAGTTGCAATTGGAAAGCAAAACTAATCTCGCACATGGGGAATGGGTATCCACACCTACCAATGTTCCTGCAGGCGGTGATGAGAAATTCAGAGCAGATTCCGATGGTTTTATGACAGGTGTTGAAGGTACTATTTTTTATAAAGTGCCTGATGGTGAAATAGCTCTGTATTTTGATAATCCTTATGTAGGTTCTAACGATTCCAGTGCACATAGTTCGTCACCAACTACTCAAGCTAGGGCCATTGGTGGTAGTGGAGATTCTTGCGAAGTGACTTATATAATTTCCAATAAATAAACGATTATTAAAAAAACCAGCAAAGCTGTTTTTTTAGCTGAGCTGGTCTTTTTGTGTTTATTCACCTTGTAATTCCTCTGTATCTGAAGAAAAAACCAAAAAAGAGTAGCTAAAACCCTTTTTTAATTAATTTTATTCCAGAATCGCGCGCGTTTACTTCTATTTTTTTGATATCTTTATATTCACTTGTTCTTTCTTAGAAGATACGTAGTCCAATACTTATGAGAAAAATAGCTGCAATTAAAAAGAAGGGAATGAAAAAGGTTCTAAAGCCTGACCGCATAGAAATTCCTCTTGCTGGATCAACTCCTACTAGTACTCCTCTATGAACTCTTCCATGAATATCTCTGACTTCTACAGCCTGACCTTGGTGTCTACATAGTTGATGCATAGTAACCCTCCTTTCAGAAGCGAATTTTACTTAGGTTCCTACAATAATGAGTAGAACAAACAATACAACAATTAATGCAAAAAAAGTTATCGTTACTTCTCACAGATCAAATCACGTAAGGGAAAATTAAAAGGGTCACACGGAGGAGAGTGACCCTTAATTAAGATTTGAAGGTGTAAAGGATAATTATATTTTACCCTAATAATTATGAGCACTAGGAGCGGTATTGGATTTAATATTTAATGAAACTAACGCCGACAATAATTAAAAGAATGAATAGAACAACAATTAGAGCAAATGATGAGCCAGATCCATAACCACCGCCATATTCAGACATTATGATTTCCCTCCTTTCTATAATCTATTATCTATAATATGAGTGGTTGATAAAATGAACTGCGATAAATATCTACTTAATAAATTTATTTAAAAAAATAAATATCTTTGTTATATATCAAGAGAATTAAAAAAAGGTCACTCTTGTAAAAGTGACCCAATAATAAGGAGGTGTTTGGCTAATAAACTTTAGATTGTTTTTTATTCCTATATTGTGAATAAAAGAGTTTTAGAGATTAATACATGAAAGTAGCGCCGACAATAATTAGAAGAATGAATAGAACAACAATTAGCGCAAAGTTTGAACGAGAGCCGCCATAATTACTACCATAATCTTGTGTAGAAATTTAAGGAGATATTCATCCTAATAAAAAATATTCAGGTGTAAAATTGAGATACTCTTTTTTGTTTAGTGAGTCCGCTTGGAAATAAGTTAAAAATAATGGGCTAAAAATGGTGAATACCTAGCATTTTGTGCTCATTCTTATCTCTTAGCTTAAAAATCTCATTTTTAAAATCAGAAAAAACTAGGTATACACGTCCATACATAGATTTAATCGCTACATATTCTGGCAATAGAGAGCACTCTCTAATACTAAAAAAATGAAAAGAGGGAATTTTTTTTGAGTGGTCAATCAGAAAATCAAAATCAAATACCACCTTGTCCAGTAACATCAACTGAACTAGTACCATTAACTAGTGAGGTTACTCCACTAGCCGCTACACCGGTTACAGCTCCAACTATTAAAATTCCAGTTGTACTTGCAGAACCAACACTTCAAATTGTTGTGGAGTCGGATATTACGCTTAGTCCTGCAGCATCTGAAATCAAAAGAGTGAAAAAAAATGTTTTCCTAAATCAAGTTAAATTAGTACCGGTTAGATTTGCACGTATTGCTAACACAGACTTTTTTAGGGTAACAAGAGCTAAATTGTTTGTAGCAGGGCATATTCGCAAAAATATAGAATATGCTTCAGGGGCTTGTAGTGGAGCACTACAAGATAGAATTGCAGACGTTCCGTTTTCTGGTTTTACAGAACTTTTTTTCCCACAAACACCTGGAGGCACTACTCCAATCTTAGGAATTTCCGAGTTTGCCGAAGCGAACTTCCTGAATGAAAGAACTCAATTGGATGCTCGATTGGATAAGGCTTTCTTCCAAAATCTCGTTAAATACAATGAACAACCATTTGGCGAGTTAGTCGCTGCAAACTTCTTTGAACTTGATTTTTCACCAATTATGGCAGCACCCGAAGGTACATTCAGCACATTGCGTGAAAAAATTGTTCTGGATCTTACAGTAAAAGTACTGCAAGTTCAACAAGTCCGCCTTGGCGCTGGTAGCACTGTAATAACACCTGTTCTTTTCGGACTTACTCCTCCTACTAGTCCTTAATAGTCTTTAGTTTTTAGAGGAACAGAACAAATAAACAGGCAGTTCACTAAAAAATGTGATGAAAAAAAACAACACTGGAATATTTAATGGGTACTGATAAAAATCTAATATTTAATTTGGTAGTTGAAAGTTTGGTTGATATCTGATTTTCAACTGCCTTTTTGTTTTAATAGCAACAATCTTTGAGAAAACAGCCTAATTTTAATAATATTAGATTGAATTTCGATTAGCTCTCAACGTTGTATTTAAATATGTTTTTGATAAAGCCTTTTGGAAATTGTGCATCCCCAATGTCGACTGACCGTTTAATTGAAGTGTATCAATGATTCTGAGTATTTAACTGCTGATACAAAGGTAGTAACACTAATGGAGATGATTAAGGAGCTCTTTAGTGACAGATGAACAGAGAGCGTTACTAAATGAATTAGATACAGCTTTGCGGTTAACTGAAGCAATTTTCCTTGAATATGCTTATCGTCAAGGGATAGAAGATAGCCAAATGATTCATAGAGGCATTGATACGTTTGGAATTAGAGAACCTTTGTATGTGTAAAGAATATAGTTAAAGCACTCTCGTATGAGGGTGTTTTTTCATTGAATGGGGTGAAAAAAATGTAAAGGCATGAAAATAGTATTAAAATCACCTTTATCAATCATGTATATTTATGGATAAGAGGTGGAAACATGTGGTGGAAACTAAAAAAAATTATTGATGATGAAAAGCAAATTGTATACAGATATAGTCGTGAAAATGATGAGTTAGATGGTGAAGTTGCATTTGACAGAGAAACCAATACGTTTCGTTGCATCAAATTAGCAAGTGGTGATACTCAAAGAGGAGTTGAATGGTTCTATCCTCATTTATGGAGAACTATTAGTAAAGAAAATGCTCCAGATGAGCATTTTATAGCAATTGGTTAAAAGCATAAGTATTGAAAGAATTAGAAAGTGCTTGGTTTATAGTGGAATCCATTTTCCTTGAATATAGTTATCGTCAAGGCATAGAAGATAGTCAGATGATTTATAATGAACTGAATAAATTCGGTATTAATATTACAAAAGAAAGTATGAATGTTGTTATATAGTTCAGTACCCCCAGAAGTCCCCCAAAATGGCATACTGGATTATACAATAATACTAAAAATAGAAAATATGATATAATATGAATGCTTGATATTCTTGTAGTCTACTTATAGAAAAGCAAGCATTACGAATACGTTTGAACTCTGGGAGAAAAATACTCCTCCAAAATGGTTGTCATAACAATGAAAAGCCATTCACGCTAGGTCGTGAATGGCTTTTTCTTAGACTATACTGTGTGAATTTTAAAATAATGGTTTTTATATACAAAGCTAGTAGGGAAATATGTAAATAAAAGATTTGATAGCTCTACTATTTTTGTTTTACATATATAGTAATAATTAGTTTGATATTAGGAGGGAATGCATCCTAGGATGTGAAAAGCATGAAACAATTTTTTGGAAAATTAAATAAAATCGATACATTTTCACCGTATTTCTTTTTACCTTTTGTTTTAGTACTCTATTTTTTCACAAGTATGTTTGATTGGCATAAATTTGAACAATTTAATATAACTGTATCGATTTGGCCACCAGTTATTTTAGCAGTAATTTGCTATTACATAGGTGTTTACGTTATTGACAAACTACAATGGACCATTCCTTCATTTGGTCTGTCATTTTTAAGCAAATATGTGATTCATTTTATTGTGTTTCTTACTATACTTGGTTTAGGGGCCTATATATTAATGACTTTTGAAGGTGGATTTGGGATTTCTGATGAGTCTAATCGCCGGAATTTAGATCCAAAGCTGAACTTCTTTAGTCAATTACTATGGTTTGGCGTTTTATTGCTATTGTCGTACAAAATGATATTAGAAAAGCATATGAACTTCAAAAAAGCATGTATATATGGTGCTATTTTCGCGGTAGTTATGTTCTTGTTTTTATTAATGGCTTACCGAACACCCTTAATTATTATGTTGTTTACTGGAATCATTATTTTTCACTACGTAGTGAAACGTGTGAAATTAACGTGGTTTTTAACAACGTTGTTAGTTATTGGTTTTGCATTCTCCATGTTTAGTTTTCTACGTGTAATAATGGAGGATCAATCGTTAGCTTTCAATAAACGAGATCAGCCAGATATAGAGTTGCTGGAAGAAGAGGCAAGGGAGAAGCTATTAACGGCTGAACAAAAGGTGAACTTAACCCCACAATGGATACGTGCCATTAATGCGGAAAGTGTGACTAGTCAGATTGTATTAAGTACAATTATTGAATATACACAACAGGAAGGCTATTTACATGGTCAAATCCATAAAGGAATTTTTAGTACAGTATTACCTGGTGAGCAAACTTCACCTCGAATGAAGGTATCAGAGGTTGTCAATTCGATTAGTGTAGAGAAGGGAATAATTATCACACGTGAAAATCGCACGACTACGCCAACCTTTATTGGTCAATTATTTTTAGATGGCGGCTATTTATTAGTGGCGTTGGGTTTCTTCTTGTATGGTGCCTTAATTTCTCTTGTTTATAATAAGGTGAAACAAGAGGGTATCCGTAGTTTCCATTCAGTTGCCTATGCATTTATCATTACGCTCTTCACAGTTTCGATGCATACAGGATTACTCGATTTAATCTTAGTTTTAATGCTAGGCTTTGTTATCATCGCGTCATCCATTATCAAAATGGATAAACAGACTATTCGTTATTAAAGGAAAAAAGACTATCCCAGCTGGTGATAGTCTTTTTACGTTTCATTATTTATTGCGTGATGCGCTCAAAAAATGCCTGTGTCTTTTCTATATCCGTTACATGCTGATTACAAGATTGGCTATCTGCACAAATATAATTACTATGATTGGTGAAAGTTCCGACGATATTTCCTTTGACAGTGGTTGTCAATAGCCCCACATCAGAATGACGATTGCAAAGGGCACATATACCTCGAATGGTTTTGTTAGAGAATATACCTTTGATTGCTTTTAGTTGTTCACCTTGCTCGATTACGATGTATTTTCGATGAGTACCAGGGTCATCCCAAGCTAAATAACAAATATGCTGAAAATCCATATCTTCAAGCATTGGTAGCTTTAACTTTTTCTCTTTTTTAAATAGGTTTTTCAGTGTACTTGCTGTGACAGCTTTAAAGGGAATAACAAAAGGGAATAATTGTGCTAAATACTCTTCCCCCTGTGCACGATCCGTAACAGTAAAAACCTGTTCGATTAACTTCGCTTGTGCATCAGTTAGCGCTATTTTTGCCGTAATTTCGCTTTCGACAATGCCATGCACGGCAAGGATGACATTTTTATCTTTTGTTGAAGCCAATGCTTGCAATATTTTATTCATTTGTTGTTCAAGTAAATGGTAGTTAGCGACCGTTAAAAACGGCTGTATAGTTTGATTATTCATATGAAATCACTCCTGTGTATTAGGCTTTTAAAAAATGATGGCCTAAAGAGATCATTCAAATCATTTATTTAATTAGACCTCTTTGACCTGTAATAGGGATGGTCTAGAGCATGCATTACAATAGAATGCTTTCATTTTGATACCTCCTTTAATGGAAACATTGGTATAATATGAGGTTTTGAGGTAAGGTGAATCAAATGAGAGACAAAGAAGCGACCAAAAAGTGACCAATCTACTTAACTTGTTAAATATCTTTAAATCTTTAGCTTTATCTTCATCAATCAGGTGACCATAAGTACCTATAGATATACTAACATGAGCATGAATCAATTACTCTTGTGTAGTCTTGAATTACCTTAATTAATTATTACATAAGAGGCGAAGGTATGTCTAAAGTTGTGTAAATTTTTTTATTTCAACTAATTTATTTTAACAAACTTTGACCAGGCTCTTGTTAATGATTTGGGTAATGCGGGATGGAAAAATTGTTAGAACATAGTAAATCCATTTCAGAATCATTAGCTGGCACCATTCATTTTTCTTTGTAACTATCTCTTTTTCTAAGGATGGTTAAAGAGGATTCTTATAATGTATGTAATTGTTCTTACTGAATTTATTTTATTACTGAGTAACTTTCTTCATAAAGTCTAGCTCTTGAGCTATATTGTATTGTGCTTCCTCTGTTGAAAAATCACCATTATAACTATGTGCTAGATTCGATTCTTCAGGAGTAATATATAATGTAACATCTATTCCTAAAGATGATAACTTTTCTTCGAAATCTAATGCTTGATCAGTGAAGGTTGCAAATGTTCCCTCAGTTAAATAAGTACTTGGAAAATCCACATTTACATTTTCAATAACATTTGCTTCAGTTACCTCGGATAGACTTTGAAACTCATTTGAATCAAAATAAGCTCTAATCATCCCGTTGAAAAGCCAGTTTGTAAATGCAAAACCTGTATTATCGACACGTTTTATATCTATTAAAGCACAATTTAAAATAACTCCTTTTATTGTTATATCCTTTGTTACTTTAAATCCATATTTTTCTGCATATTCATTATTAGTTTGAATAATAGATAATTGACCTGCTAATTGACCACCAGCCGATTCACCAGAAATCACAAAGTTATTATTATCGATACCATATTGTTCTGCATTTTCAGCAACATACCCTAGAGCTTCTGTTGCTTGAATAATTGGAACAGGATATAAATAATCAGGAGATAAAGCATAATTCATTGAGACTACAATGTAACCCTCATCAACAAAGTGTTGAACAAATTCTTCATTATCTACTTTATCCCCCCATGCATATCCGCCACCATGTATATTAAAAAGTACTGGTTTTGTAGTTGTTGTATCTCCTTCAGGTACAAAAATATCTAAATAATTATTAGGATAATTACTTGCATAGGGTACATTTCTATATACTTTTGTATTATCACTTAATAACTCTTTTGTTTGTTCAACACGCTCATCATAACTGTATTCAGCACCTAGATAACTTCCTGTAATTTTTAGAAATGGGGCTGGATTAAAATGGTTAAAGGTAATAAACAATAATATGCTTACTGTCATTATAATAACCATCCATTTGAATATTTTTAAAAATTTTTTCATAGTTTTTATACTCCTTTTTATTTGGTCGAAAAGGATACCCCTGAATCTCCAAAAGAATTATCAAATAATTTATTGTCCATATTTGGTACTAGTTTATTGGAGTTATATCGTCAACAAAGTATTTTTATGTAGCTAAAAAGGGAGGATAGATAATTTTTTGTGTCCTTACATTAAAAGGAGGGGATGTCATTGAAGAAGATAATGTTAATTATGTTATTTATAGTTGTATTAGGTGGATGCAGCACTAATAAAGATTTGTTAAATACAGAGTTACAAGGGTCTTTTAATACAATCATAAATAATAATAATGCTACAGTTATAGATTTGAATGAAATAACAAAATTTGATTGGGAAAAAGCATATCTTTTTTCGCCGTATACTCCAAGGGAAAGCATTAACAAGACGGTAGGTTTGAAATTTATAAGTGATAGTAGAATAGATACAAGTGATGATATTTATTTAATTGTATTTATCAATAAAGAGAAGGTCGTTCAATACTCTGAAATTGATAGACATCAGTCAGAGTTTTCTGTTGATAATGGTGCCTATCTTACTCCAGAGAACTCTTTAATAAAAATTACTCGCTCATGATTCATAATCATTACTTCAAAGGAAAAGAATATAGGAGATACTAACTATACGAGTGCAAAATGATGGCTCCTAAGCCGATCTTATAAAAAGGTGAGGATATGATTGTTAGTAGAAAAATTGATTGGCACATTGTTGTAGTCATGTATCAAATTAAATTGGTTGAATAAATTATGGAGGGTTTTACCTATACGAGATTAAAGCCCGTGCTTTACATATTATGACTAATATAATGAAACTGATTGTAGATTAAAACAATTTGATCTTATTCACATAATAAAGAATAAAGGAGAATGATACAATGAGTTTTGTTAATTACTCGAATTGGACTTTATACATTAAACCTTCTTTTGCTCAAGAACCTAATGGAGGTGATTTCCAATGATGCCAGGTGGAATGCCAATGCCAGGTGGAATGCCAATGCCAGGTGGAATGCCAATGCCAGGTGGAATGCCAATGCCAGGTGGAATGCCAATGCCAGGTGGAATGCCAATGCCT
>NZ_JBNNMG010000082.1:13597-21883 GCF_050272555.1 Lysinibacillus sp. NPDC047702
CCAGGTGGAATACCAATGCCAGGTAGAATGCCAATGCCAGGTGGAATGCCAATGCCGGGTGGAATGCCAATGCCGGGTGGAATGCCAATGCCGGGTGGAATGCCAATGCCGGGTGGAATGCCAATGCCAGGTCGAACGCCAATGCCGGGTGGAATGCCGATGCCAGGTGGAATGCCAATGCCAGGTGGAATGCCAATGCCAGGCGGAATGCCAATGCCAGGCGGAATGCCAATGCCAGGCGGAATGCCGATGCCAGGTGGAATGCCAATGCCGGGCGGAATGCCAATGCCAGGTGGAATGCCAATGCCAGGCGGAATGCCAATGCCAGGTGGAATGCCGATGCCAGGTGGAATGCCAATGCCAGGTCGAACGCCAATGCCAGGTGGAATGCCAATGCCGGGCGGAATGCCAATGCCAGGTGGAATGTAGTACTCAATATTTTGATAATATAAATAGTCTATAACAGTAATTTGTATGTTTATCATAAACAAGCAATATAAAACCTTCATAAAGCTCAGCACAAGACCGTACAAATTAGTATGGTCTTTTGTGTAATCGGAATAAGAGTTTGCCTAGGTTAAATGCCATATGTAAGAATAGAATGTTAGAAGTGGGTGAGTAGCCACTAAAAAATTATTCGTACACATATTAATATCCCTTTGTTCAAAAGACCACAAAATAATAATGTACTTCTAAATAAAATTGCATTGCAGTAAAAAGCGTACCTATTCTAGCTGACGCAACAATTAGCCAAATGGTGCGTAGAAAAAAGTGAATTCAATTAAATTACTATAGTTTTTGCAAGAAAGCTTCAGCCGTTTCGGTTTGAAGAACGTGTAAAGAAACAATCTGGGAAATATTAAGTACAACATGATTGGCTGTCATCACTACTTTACCTACCTTGTACTTTACGTTTTCTAAAAGAATAGTTTCATCAAAATTAACAGCTTTACCATTCACTTCATTATTTTCGCTGTTTTGGATGGATAGATAGTAAATATGTCTAATGAGATTATTAGTGTTGGTATAGACTGCATCTGAATTATTAACAGTAATTTGGGTTCCTACATATACACCATTAGATGTAATTATACACAAAGAATTTCCTTGAAAATCTTTTATCTCTGTTATCGAACTCAATGCCGAGATAGTATCCATAAGGTTAGCCATAATTTATGCCTCTTTTCATAAAAATTAGAGTATTACAATATTCTTAAAAAATTTATCATAGTGGAATCACCTAAAAGAGTTACGAGAGTATCGCAAACTTACGAGATACGTCACGAGTAAATAAATCTTCTCTCCAAAGTTAGAAAGCAGTGAAAATCCCAATTCCACGGTTGATTTAAGTGATCCATGATGTGAATTTGGAGCTAGGGTCAATGTAGCAAGGATTCCATAATTATAATATTATTTGAATTTTAGTAAACTTACTACAAGTTTACAGAAATTCGTAAATAATAGTACGAAATTAATCGTATAAGTGCTTATCATGTATGTCAAAAACAAGCAATTGAAACTACTAAATTGATAGTCAAATTTCTGTTTTATTTTTCTAGTGATGACATATCATTCCCCTTTGCACTATGATAAGTGTAGAAGGTGGTGTGAAAATTGAGTGGAAATTTAGAACATATTACAATCAGTTTTTGTGAACAAAACGGAGATGTAATTATGACCTACGATATTAATAATAATTTATCGGCTTTAATCCCTAATGTAGGTGATGTAGTTAATATTGATGATAAATATAGAGCTGTAAGTGAAAAAGCATTTACATACGGATTACAAACCATCGTAGTTACAATTTATTTAGAAGAATTATAGTGTGCAATGAAAGTCACATCAAACAAGATGTGGTTTTTTATTAACTAGAATAAACCTATCAACTTTATGATGTTATAGTTGATAAAAAAGTGACAGGATTACACCAATATTTAACGTTAATTATAAAAATGTTGGCAGGCTAGTTTTGCCTACTAGGAGGATGAAGAGTTTTATTTATCTATAATCAAGAGATAATTAAAATGAATACAATTGTTAAAAACAGATTTAGTATAGGTGTATTTGTGAAGAATTTTCGGTAAATAGTAATTAATTCTCGATAATTTTGCAAAGTTGGGCGATAAATTATCCAAAGTTCTAAATGAAAAGAAGAAGGAGCTGCCAACTGTCAGCTCCTTCTTTTTAGGAAAACATCGACATTATAAACACGGTATTTTGTAAAACGCTATGAAAGGTGTCTTCCTTCATATTTTTCATTTGCATGCCCATATTAATGAGTGTCAGGATGGGGATTGCTATGATAATGCCAGATAAAAATAAATATTTTGAATGGCTAAGTAATAGAGCTAACACCAAGATGGTGCCACCCACAATAAAATACAGAAAATATAACATATGAAACCCTAAATTTAAAAGAATAGTGTAATCATACTGTACAAATCTATTATTCTACAAGTATCTTTTTGTCGTAATTAGCAAGAATTAAAAATAAATAGTATATTTCTACAGACTGAAAAATCTGAAAATATAAACTTTATAACATATGAATTGAATCCCTATTAATGCATCGTATTATACGATATAATCGTTTTATGCGATATATTGAAAGGAGTTAATTTGATGATTCAGGATATAAATAATTATTTTACAACTATTTTTTATCATCTACATACAACACATGAAGATGTCATTTCCCATCAAAGCGTGCGAATTTTACAGATGATACAAAAGGAAGATGAGGTTACTGTTCGGGATATCGCAGGATTACTGAATATTTCTCAAAATACAGCCTCCGAGCATATTAAAAAACTCGAACGGAATGGCTGGGTGAGGAAGGAAAGGGCTGTTGATGATCAACGCAAAGTCATGCTTCATTTAACAGTTGAGGGGCTTGTGATTGTCAAAAAAAATACCGAATTAGACGATAATAAACTACAGCATGCTTTACATCAATTATCAGAAGATGAGCAACAAACCATTTTACAGGCATTTCGTTTATTAAGCGAGGTGTCGAAATAATGATCACGTTTGTTAAAATTCTTAGTTCTGCAGCGATTATTGGGATCGTTACAGAGGTAGCCAGAAGATTTCCAACGTATGGTGGTATTATTGCCGCACTACCTCTTGTTAGTATTTTAAGTATTATATGGCTGACAGTACAAAGTGAATCGAGCGAACATATTCAGCGTTTTACAGTTGGTGTGATCGTTGGTTTACCAGCAACAATGATGATGCTCTTTGTTATATACATGGCGATGAAGTCATCCATTCATATCGTTTTTGCCATAGGATTAGGCGTTGTTTCATGGGCCATATTTTTGGGCATCCAGAAAGCAATAGCTAGTGTTTTTCATATTTCGATTTAATAAGGAGTTAAAAAATGACAATTGTCTCGATTCAACAATTACCTCAAAAAGAAGTGCAGCAGTTTTTTAAGGAACACTGGGGAACGACAGAAATGGTCATATCTAGTGGTATTTATGACTGTAGCAAACTTGAGGGATTTGCATATATGGACACAAAAAAGAAGATACTTGGTCTTGTGACATATATTTTACGTGGAGAACAGTGTGAAATTATTTCACTAGACAGTATTGTGGAAGGTAAGGGTATTGGTTCTTCACTTGTACAGGCTGTAGAACAGCAGACTTTCGCGACTAACTGTACAAGAATCACTCTTATCACAACTAATGATAATTTACATGCTTTAAAATTTTATCAAAAACGGGGCTATTTTTTAGTGGAAATTCTACAAAATGCTGTCGCACAAGCAAGACTCTATAAGCCTGAAATTCCTCTTGTCGGCAATGACGGTATTCCAATACGTGATGAAATAAGACTACAAAAACAATCTGTCTCTTACTAAGGCAGATTGTTTTTATCTTCTAGGTTTTCCAGTAGAGAATTTATCGTTATACTTGATTGGGAAACAGGAAAGTGAGGAAAGTAATGAAAAAAATTTTATTTGTTTTATTGTTTAGCGTTCTTGTGGTGGGAGCGACATTCATCATTTATGTAAAAAGTAATGCACCACTAGTAATTAGTGCTTATACAAGTCTTAAAGATAATCCAACGGTCAAAATAATTGAAGTAGAGAATAAAGGATTACAGGAAATACAGCTTCAGCAAATCCTTATTAACGATAAAGTACCTGAGAAGATAGAACTTGTTGTAAGTAAGTCTGCACCGTTTGAAGCAGAAATGAAGATGGAGAATGATCCCAACCTTATATTTTATAAATTAAGGCAGATTACTATTTTTCCTAGTCAATACATAGATCGTCAGGCAATAGGAAAGCAGCCTCAGCATTATGCTGTGAGAGTGGATGCAGCTAATATGAAAACTATAACGATAAAGTATACATATTTAAAAATTCCATTTACGCTAACAGCTACATTGCAAACGATAAAATGATTAGAATTGTCCAATATGATTTTATTAATTTGCTTGCATCCATACTCTTTGCCATTAAGACTTAATCAATCAACACATTAGATTGTATAATAATTTTCCTTTCTGGTATAAGGAACTAAAAGAGGGCGATAATGGAACCAATTGCGGTGGATTTCGTAAAATATGAATAGGGAAGCAAGCACAAAATATAAATATGTTAATCGAGTAATCTTTGAAAAGAAGGTAAAGAACTTGGACATTTTAACTGATAAATTGATTGTCATTGCGTTATTTATACTTATTATTCATTCGATTGAAACACTTGCCTATGCAGTTAGATTGTCGGGTGCCAGAGTAAAATTATTAGCCTCAGCCCTATCCTTATTTAATGTCATGGTTATGGTGTCCAGACTGGCTAATATGATGCAACAGCCTTTTACAGGTAGCTTAATTGATACAGTACCAGAGGTAAACACACTAGCCTTCGTCGAGCAGCAATTCCGAGTAATAATTGGCTTTGCTTCACTAGGTACACTAGTAGGCATACTGCTTTTACCTACATTTGTGGCCATATTTTCAAGAGCCATTATCCATTTATCGGAGGAAAGGGGCTCCATTCCAGCTTTATTCAAGAAAAGCGTGAAAATCGAGTATATCAAAAGAGGCTTCAAACATATTCATATGCCAAGCTTTTCCTACTTAAAAGGGATTAGTTGGCGTGATATTCCCTTTAAATTATTTATTATCAATGTACTAATTACTGCCATCTATACCATTGGGGTGCTGTCAGCCTTGTATGCAGCACTACTTGCTCCTGAAAGACAAGCAACGGCTATGATGTCATCTGGACTAATTAATGGTTTGGCAACAATCTTGTTAATAATTTTTATTGACCCTAAGATTTCTATTCTTGCAGACGATGTTATCAATCAAAGAGGTAGTTATTTAAGCCTTAAACGAGCTTCTGTAATGATGATGGGTTCAAGATTATTAGGAACCGTTTTGGCACAGCTCCTATTTATTCCAGGAGCAAAATATATCGCATGGTTTACCCAGTTTATGACATGATAGCTTTAGTATACTTCCTCTGAAGAGCAATTAGGCTTCACTGAAAAAGAAAGTACTGATTCATTTTCAATAGCAGGTAGAAAAAATAGGAGAAAAGACGGGTGCAAATAGAAGAACTTGAAGGTGTTATTATTATTAATGGGCTAGAAATAAGTGGATTTATTGATAAAACAAAAAAGTGCACAAAATGTCAAAATTATACTATATATGATGATTCTTTTGATGCCTATTTTTGTGCTAATTGCAATGAATGGCAAGAAGAAAAATGCAGTGATCCACATTGTTATTACTGCGTACAAAGACCAGACTATCCTTTACCAACAGCAATAAGGATTTGAAAAAGCGTTGCAAAAAAAATTTTTCAAATATTGACAAGTTATATAATATTCGATTATAGTAGTTAACAATTTCATCAATCAATGAATTAGGTGATGATAAGGACACGAGAGTTGAGTAGCGATTCACAGAGAGGGAGGTATTTGCTGAAAGCTTCCTAATGCAGCAATCAAGTCTTACTACCTTTGAGCCGTGCTTGGAAACTTGCACCGTTATTGCAACGTTACTGCAAATCAATGAGCCACTAGCAAATCTAGTGGGAATTTGGGTGGAACCACGGGTAATGAACACATACTCGTCCCTTTTATGGGGCGGATATGTGTTTTTTTATTTTTTAATTAGTGTCTTATCGGACCTGATTATTCAAAAAAGGAGTAGAGAATATGTCAAATCAAGTTATTAACATTCAATTTCCAGATGGTCAACAGCAAGTATTTACAAAGGGTGTAACACTAACCGAAATTGCACAAACAATAAGCCCAGCTTTGCGTAAAAAAGCAATTGTAGGGAGTGCTAACGGAACCATCATTGATTTGACACGCCCTATTGTGGAAGATACACAAATCGCCCTCTATGATGCTGGCTCAAAAGAAGGTATTCAGGTAATTCGCCATTCAACAGCTCATTTGTTAGCACAAGCAGTGAAGCGTCTGTATCCTGATGCTCGTTTTGGCGTCGGACCTGTCATTGACAACGGGTTTTATTATGATATCCATCTAGCCCATCCGCTTGTGCCAGAAGATTTACTACAAATAGAAAAAATGATGAAGCAAATTGTACAAGAAAATAGTCCGATACTGAGAAGAGAGGTTACACGCAAAGAGGCACAGCAGCTATTTGCCCATGATGCATTAAAGCTAGAGCTATTAGCGGATATTCCTGAACATGATACAGTGACAATTTATGAGCAGGGAGAATTTTATGATTTATGTCGTGGACCACATGTATCTTCTACAGGTAAATTACAGCACTTTAAATTAATGAATGTTTCTGGCGCTTATTGGCGTGGTGATAGTAAAAATCAGATGCTTCAGCGTATATATGGTGTTGCGTTCTCCTCAAAAGAGGAATTAGCACAATACTTTGTTTTTTTAGAAGAAGCAGAGAAGCGAAATCATCGCAAGTTAGGAAAAGAGCTGGAGCTATTTATGTTTTCAGAGGAAGCACCAGGTATGCCGTTTTATTTAGCAAATGGCCAAATCATTCGTAATGAGCTAGAGTCTTATTTACGCCAGTTGCAAGCGAAATTTGATTATCATGAAGTACGGACACCATTGATGATGAATCAACGTCTTTGGGAGCAATCGGGACACTGGGATCATTATAAAGACAATATGTATTTTACACATGTAGATGATCAAAGCTTCGCGCTAAAGCCTATGAATTGTCCCGGTCACATGCTGATTTTTAAAAATGATTTACATTCATATAGAGATTTACCAATTCGAATGGCTGAATTTGGTCAAGTGCATCGACATGAATTTAGTGGTGCATTAAATGGACTTTTACGAGTGCGTACTTTTTGCCAGGATGATGCGCATATTTTTGTCACACCACAACAAATCGAGAAAGAAATTGCACTCGCTCTAAAAATTATTGATGAAGTATACCAGGTTTTTGGCTTCCAGTATGACATTGAATTATCCACACGTCCTGCTGATTATATGGGTGAATTGGAGCTATGGAATCAAGCAGAAATAGCGCTGGAGAACGTACTTAATCATTTGGGCTTGCCATTTACAATCAATGAAGGCGATGGCGCGTTTTATGGACCTAAGATTGATATTCATATTAAAGATGCTATTCATCGCAGCCATCAATGTGCAACAGTTCAGCTCGATTTCCAACTACCTGAGAAATTTGATTTAACGTATATCAATGAACATAATGAAAAAGTAAGACCAGTTGTTATTCATCGAGCTGTATTTGGCTCAATTGATCGTTTTTTAGGGATATTAATTGAGCATTTTGGAGGTGTGTTCCCTACATGGCTTGCACCGAAGCAGGTACAAATTATCGGTGTAGCAGATCAACACCAAGAATATGTACAGCAAGTAGTGGAGGTGTTACAAAAGGAACAGATTCGTGTGGGGATAGATAATCGTTCTGAAAAGCTTGGTAAGAAAATTCGTGAGGCGCAAATGAAAAAAATACCATATATTTTTGTATTAGGTGATCGCGAAAAAGATCAACAGTATGTTACTATTCGTAAACATGGTGAGCAATCCTTACATGAAATGCCATTATCACAATTTGTGGAGAACATCAGGCAAGAGATAAAACAAAAAGCAATTCGTTAAAATCCATACTTTAAAGATGTAGCTCGACTACTAGGCATATCTCATGAATCAAATCGATCACTGGGCCTAGAGTCGAGCTAACTTATGACGTAAGCCCGTATTCAAATAACGCATATAATCACGTAGCACCTCTCGGTACTATAAAGGTATCAATTAAAGGAGGTGCCTTTCATTGCCACAGCAA
>NZ_JBNNMG010000083.1:0-12598 GCF_050272555.1 Lysinibacillus sp. NPDC047702
TCGTTTTGTCATCTTAGACACTCCTAGTAAATTGTTAAGATTATTATACTTTATAAACTCCCAATTCACTGTGTCCATAATTTAGACTAACATCAGTCATCATTTATAGCATTCAGCTAAAAGTAAGTCAACACTATTTAAAGCGTTTTTCACTCGGTCCAGTAGAAATAATTTTAAGGTGGTTTGTTTATTTTAAAAATCCTCGAAAATTGAATTAATATTGTGAATTGGGTGGAGCTATGATGGTACTGAGCACCTCGATTTCCCCAGGGGATATAAACAGGATTACAAAGAGCAATCAAGAGAATGGACTGAATGAGAATTGGGGAAATTGTGTAAATGATAGACGCAGCCTATAAATTAAGCAGTTGGATTGACAGCAAAACACACAATGGAATCATAAATCAATTAATTTTTTAATACTAATGAACATAATACTCGGATTCGGGTGAATATACTTAAGTCTGTTGAAGATAAGTGATAGATTAGAAATCATAAATAGTCCTCTTAATAAATAAGTGGGCTATTTTATTGATTGGCTACCATATAGATAGGATGTTTACCTATTTCTTGGGCTTATTTTCTCGCCAATTCTCGAACTGAATGGAAAATAAGTTGCGATTTCTTCAACCTCGCTGATACTCATACCTATTTTTTTCTCTCAATTCCTCAACTGATTGAGCTGGTCTAACTTAAGGGAAAAATTTCACGTCTCGTAAAAGTACTAAAACTATACTAAAAAATATAAAACATATAATAGCTATAAATATCTTACGCCACGATGTTTCTTTTTTATTTTTAAAATAAGGTTGCTCCAGTTCAGTTACTGGTTCTTCTATTTTCGCAAGAGAAGTATTTTCCTTAATAATAATATTTTCTGACATAGTCGTATAGCTTTCTACAATCATCGTATCTTCCATTACTGATCCACAATACTCACAAATACATGCAATATAACCATCCTTATGTATTTTTTTAATAGCGTTAGGAGCTAAACATTTTGGACAATCAATCATTATATATGCCTCCCACCTTCTAATAACATTTTAGGAAAATAGTTAACAATACTAAATAATCCCACTACCATCCTTCAAGACGTCTCTTTGAACGCTACCTATTGACAAACAGGGAATAGAAACAATTAAGAATTGCATGACTACTTCTTGCAGACGATTTGACCATTATTCCAAAATCATTAAGAAAATAATTTTCCATCTTGATAATGAATGTAAACAGTGCTGATTTCATTTACCCCATCATATTCTAGGATAACTAAACCACCAAAAACAGTTGCATTTTTTGCTTATCCATCTAAAACACACCTTCCATTCTCATTTCTTTTTCTAATTGATTTAATTTAGTAGATGTAATTGTAGTTTCTCGGTTTGAAATATTGGGATTTTTATTCCGTTTCATTATTTTCAACCTTAATATTAATAATTTCTTTGAGATCGTTAAGGAAAGAATCATTAGTTACAAATGGTATGGCACAAAAAATGAGTATTAGAGCTAGTAATAGAATAAATGGCTTATTACTTTTTGACTCATTATCAATTTTAATTATTGTTGTTGAAGGTGCAATACTTTCTGTAACACTATCTTTTACTGTAATTGTAGTATCTTCTTCTAAAATCATAGTATCTTCCATAACGGACCCACAGTATTCACAAATATATGAAATATAACCATCCTTTTGTATCTTTTCATAAGCGTTAGGAGCTAAACATTTTGGGCAATCTCTCATTATGCAAACCTCTCTTTTTTAACTTACTATTTATCATTTTAAGAAAATCACCATGAATTGTATAGATAAAAATTGGTTGATAGAAACCAAAATTACCTAAATAAAGCACCGAAAATGGCAATAAAAGCGGCATAAGGTAACTGTTAAAATGGAAGTGATAGTAATGTTAGGATAAATATACCTCTTTGGTAAGGGAATTTGATATAGTAAGAACAAGCACTAGAATAATCAAAAAACAGAGATTGCAAATAAATTATATTCACAGGGAGGTGAAATGAGGTGAAAAATACTTTTAATACAAGTGAAAAATTTTATAATAGCCTTTTTGCTGTAATTTCTTTATTATTTATTGCAATGGTCATTGGTTTATTCATTAACTCTTACTTTGTCAGTGACGTAATAATAAATGAATCTAATATGTGCTATGATAACAATGGCTCACCCATAGTAGAAAGAGGTTTTATGTCACTTTCTTGGTCTATTACTTGTGAATAACAATAACTGTAGCCATTTAACGGAGTCAAATTTGGTAAATGAATATGCATAACAGTAAAACCTAGGTACTCAATTAATTGAGCTTGGGCTTTTTTATTCTATACTTCATGCATTTTCTGTAGAAAAAATAGTGAATCTCGGTGATGATAATCTAAATTTTCTACTTAATTCTATAATTTTTATTAAATGCTATATATCAATAGTTAAAAGTAAAATTAGGTAAAGAAGTAATAGATAAAAAATATACCCACTCCCACTAATATTTAGTAATATGTATTATAAATGGGGATTTTAATAAATAAATAGTAGGAGTGTAATGTATGAAAAAAGCATTAATTGGAAGCGTTTTGTTGATTATATTAATAGGAGTGGCATTGTATTTTATTTTAGAAAATACAAAATCAAATAAAGATGAAACTTCTAAAACAAGTCCCGAAGTAGAGGAGATAATAGATTACAGTGATGAAGAATTGGAAAAACTTAAAAATACAGAACAGCAATTTATAACTCATTATAATAACAAGAAATATGATACGGTAGTATTATACTATCGAAATGTTTTTTTATCTAATATGAATAATTTAAAACCTACTAAGGAAATTATTGAAGTGTATAATAAATCTGTTAAAAAGATCTTTGATAATGCCTCCGAGTTTCCTAGTAGAGATTACGATGAATTACATTTTAAAAATCTTAACAAGGAAACTTTAGCTTTTATTGAAAGTAAATTTGGTACAGAGATTACAGAACATAAAGATAGCATGGAACAACTAGAAAACAAACGTGAAAATGAAAAAATTGAAAGAAGAGAGAGGAATGAAAGAGAGAGGGTAATTCAAGAAAAAGCTTCTCGTGGTGTAAAAATAGGTATGACGAAAGAAGATGTTTTATTAAGTAACTGGGGTGCTCCAAGCAATATTAACAAAACTGTTAATGCAAATGGGACAAGTGAACAATGGGTATACGATAATTATAATTATTTATACTTTGAAAATGGGATATTAACATCTATCCAAACATCAAATTAAAATTTAGAGGTTCAAAGCTTATACTGATTAAAGCCTAGTGCTCAATTAATTTTGAGCCCGGGCCATCATGAAAGGTGCAAAATTTTTTACTTCTTGCCGAATAGAAGCTTCGGTATTTAACGTATTAGTTGGTAATCCAAGTGATTCACTTGATTGCATGACATCTGGCAATCGCCATCACTTTAAACCTAAATAATAATGTTATACTCTATTTTGTAAAAATTATATATATACTTGTTAATTCAGTGGGAGATTCTTTTGTTCCATTCTCTATCCAGGTAATTAATCTTGCGTATTTTATACATTAGTTAGTCTCCGTCAATTCAGTATAGAAGGATGATTCCTTGGTTAATGTTCTTCTAAGGTGTTATAGATGGAGGTATAATCAAGGCAATAGATAACTAGGAATTGTATTTCCTGAAGGTTACATGAAATGGGGGCTAAATATGTTTGATGTAAAAGTTAGGATAATTTTAAATGCAAGAGTGATAATAGACGAAGGTAATCCTAGGATTCAAAAATGGGAGAGAGTTAGCAGAACTGCTGAGCGAAGATGAAAATGAAACTATTAATTTTTTGAAAATTTGTCCAAAACAGAATTGTCATATTTAAGTAAAATTTTCGAGGATATTTCAAAGTAAAAAATTATTAATGTATTATTATGACTTAAACAAAAGGATATCCAGATTTAAATTTAAAGGCGGATATAAAAATTGCTGAGAAATTTATGGATTAAAAATAAGTTATTTATATGAATTTATTGTACAAGAGTATTCATGGATATTAAGGTGCATTATATGAAGAACTATGGTAAAGATTTTACAAAGCTTAGCAAAGAGATATCTTATGCATTACGTCATGCTCCTTGTGAATATGAATTAGAATTGGATAATGAGGGCTGGGTAGACATTGAACAGTTACTTTCATCTGTACGTAGTGATAATCAGTGGAAAACAATCACTGAATATGATTTGAGAAAGATGATTGAACTATCTAATAAAAAAAGGCATGAGATATTCGAGGGAAAGATTCGAGCATTGTATGGTCATTCTGTTCCTCAAAAAATACTAAAAGCTGACAGTATCCCACCTTCAATACTTTATCATGGTACTGCGATGAATTTGGTGGAGCAAATTCTACTTGATGGGCTAAATCCAATGGGGAGACAGTAAGTCCATCTATCAGTCGATGTTGATACTGCCAAAATAGAGGGAGACGTAAAGATTCAAACCCTGTAATAATAAAGGTTTCAGCTACAACAGCTGCAAACGGGGGAATAAAGTTTTACCAAGGTAATGAAATAATATGGTTATCTGATTATATTTCACCAAAGTTCTTAACTGTAGATGACAGGAACGAACCTAATTAGCAATTAGAGATTAATAGTGCAACTAAGATTATGGCTTGAGCTATTAGTATTAGTATGTTCCAATGATGTTGAAATTATTTTTTTAGTTCTTAAATGAAATGTTTAAGGATTTGGGAAGGGTGATTTAATGTACACGGTAATAATAGAAGGTGACAAATTTGTGCGGGCACAATTCAAAATTCGGACGCAATTACGCCAAAGCGAAATTGATTCAATTTGCATAGTGGAGGTTGTTGTTTATGAAAATAAAAGTAGATGGTTATAAAGTGATAATTGATAACTTTGTATTTGATGGTCAAGTTGAACAAGATAATTTTTGCTCTAATTGTAAGTTCAATCTAGTTTATTACGATGATTTTGATGCTTATTTCTGTCCAAAGTGTAATAGTTGGTTAGAATCAAAGTGTAGTGATCCAGAATGTAAATACTGTTTTAAACGACCAGAAAAACCATTACCCAATAAATAATGTAAAGAATATTGTGCTGAATATGCTACTCGATTCTTAATGAACTCCATTCATCAAATTAGGAGAAGGAAATAGTTTTAAAGAATCTGCCTCTATCCCCTTTAATCGTTTTAATTTTTATTGTAACCTACTCACTTAACATAATTTGAACTGAAGCCCAGCTAAAATTATTAGGTTGGAATGTTGAAGGAACTAATGAATCATTTGTTCTAATTATAATCTTGAATGCTGAATAGCCTTAAAAATTTCCTTTTTTTAAAGGTTATTTACCTGAGTTTGAAATTAATTACTATTATTCTTTATGAATGGTTACTTTTGGTTGAAAAAGTATATTATTCAATACGATAGAATTATATTTCTTTTTAATCCATTTGTTGGATACAATTAATTTTTCTAAATTGGTATACTGTTTTAGATGCATCTTTTCCCTTCTGCACAAAGGGTTAAGGTGTGGAACATCACTTAAATGATTAGGTGGTGTTCTTTTTTTGTTTTATAACCTCTAAAATGGCTTAATTACATAAAGGCCTAGACACTGGATAAGCTATTCTGGATTAAGCAGAAATATCATGTTACTGCAGAATTATCCTTCTTCTTTTGCCTTTTATAATGTTTGATATTTAATAATTATAAAAAGAGTCAATAATATTATGGAGGAGTACTCAATGTTACAATCATTTATTCAAAGAATAATAATTTCTATTATTTCTGCAATAATTTTTTCTTGGGTCTTAAGTTTATATTTGGGCTATACTCCAATCGAGGAGGAAGTAAGTGAAACGGGCGGATATTCATCTAAAACATTATTCTGGATTTTTATTGGATATTCATTAGTTATCTATGGGATTTTGGGAGTTATTATTTCTTGGATAATCGACACTAAAATTCAAAATCAATTAAATCAAGCAGTACTCTATTGTGTGAGTGGAGCAATCATAGGAGGAATAGTATACTTATTAACTTCTGCTGTTACATATATGAATAGACTTCTTATCTTTATTTTGATTGGATTTTTTGCAGCACTTTTATACTTTATACTTCTGAAAATCTTAAATTTGATAGTTTTCAAAAAGACGAAATCCGACCTCTTGAAGTTAGCAAAATAAATGGATTAGCAGGAACTTTTTGAAGGGAAACAGAACTTTGTATTTAAGCTAGATAGTATATGGATCACCAAGGATTAATTATTCATTCGGCTTCTTTTTCCTGAGCTATTACAGGAAGTGAGCAGTCATATCAAAGTGTATGCTCATTAACTGGATAAACCTTATATCCAAAGAGAAGTTCCTTTGATAAAAAATGGACATCTTGAGAACCTTCCTAGGGGCAAGGTGATTGAAACCTTAAAAGATGGGCAAGAATTACCGTATTGTGGCGGAATTCGTTATTCATACACCAGGACATATAAACTTATATTTACAGCACAGTAAAACGTTGATTGCTTACAGTATCAATCGAGTAATAAATGAAGCTCAGCTTTCTTTAAAGAAATACTTAGAGTTCGATATAGATTTCGTGATTTGTTTCACAGAGGTCTAAGTAAGGGAAATATTAAGGAACAAATTCAAAAAGTAATTTGTTTAAATTTTGGAGGTGTGGAAAATGGCTTTTCAATCAAAAAATATTTTTATTAATTTACCGGTGAAAGATTTAAATAAATCTATTCAGTTTTTTCGGGAGTTAGGCTTTGAGTTCAATCAACAATTCAGTGATGAGACTACGGCGTCTATGATTATTAGCGAAAATATTTTTGCATTACTCATGATAGAAGACCGTTTCAAAGAATTTACTAAAAAGGACATTACGGATACCTCAACTTCTGCAGAAGCGATTTTTTGTTTATCAGCCGAAAATCGGGAGCAAGTAGATATGCTGGTAAACCAAGCAATGGCGTCTGGTGCAACATTCTATAGTGACCCTCAAGATCATGGATTCATGTATGGATGGGGTTTTCATGATTTAGATGGACATATCTGGGAAGTTGTTTATATGGATGAAAGCGCTATAAATTAGAAAAGAGCTCGATATCAATAAATCGTATATATCTTGGGAGATCTTGAGGGTTTGGAGGCTATCAGGATGAATTTCTAGAAACCTTCAAAACGAAAAGAATACTCTGAGGTTGTAATTAACGGTTAGGATATGCAAATCGAGGTATTAATAAGGCCAGTTTGCATCCTAACCATTTTTTACATCCGTTAAAAACAAGATGGTCTCACCAAATTCAGGGATATTGTATTTCTAATTTTTTGACTTGATATAAATAAATATTTTTTTGCTATAGGTTAAAAGCAAATAGACTAGAAAGACATTGATAAAAAAATAGAGCATATGAAAATGAGTTTGTGTAAAAATAGTTGGTGTAAAGAATGACCATGCTGATTGTATTTCTTGTTGCCCCTTATAACTGACCCAACGAATTGGTCCTCCAAAATCATTAGATGGATAAGATACGAGAAATATAGAAAAGATGGTTAAGCAAATACTAGTCCACAATAATTTCTCTTTACTGGTTATTTTCATTTTAACACCAAATTTCATATTTTTTATTATTTGAATCTATTCCTGATGCTGAAAAAAAGCTAATTTAGGAACACAATTTGTTCAAAATGAGCAGGAGAGATTAATTAATTCCTCTGCTCATCCTTCCATCTGAAATAAGATTTACGATAAATTGGTACTAGGGCTAAAATAGCTACTGCTAAAATTAGTATAAGTGTATATTTATTGGAGGTGTCTATATTTTTGCCCATAAAGAGAAAACCAACCGTTAATCCAATAATAATACTTAAGATACTCGTTAGAATGTTTCTCAATTTATATACACCTCTTCTGTATTTTTCAATGGATTAATTGATAATAGGTAACTTCACATTATTTACCCAATCCATAATAAAATTTTTTTGTCGAGGATTTAACTTAGAAGGTAGCTCATTTCTGGCAAAAAATTTATGTTCTCTGCTTTCCTCTGATTCTTGTAATAATTCACCTTTAAAATCCAACGCTTTAAAAATAATTTGAACACTATAAACTTTATCTTTATTTGGATACTCTGCAAAGCAGTCTTTACCAGAATAAATTCCAAATAGATCCAAATTAAAAACCTCTAAACCAGTTTCCTCAAATACTTCTCTAATAGCTGTTTGTTGAAATTTTTCACCTATTTCCATTAAGCCACCAGGTATACACCAATTGTCTACATCTAGTCGATGCTGTAATAATATTTTGTGATCCTTTTCAATAATAACACCACAGCCTATTGTCATTAATGTTTCATGACCAATAAAATTTCTCATAAATTGTATATAATTCATTGTTAAAAACCTTTCCATAGTAAAATAATATAACAACTGTATCAAATTTCCTGTGCTATGTCATCGAAAGCTTCCTATACGTTTTTGAAAAAAAATATAAAATAATTTGGTTTGAGATGGTTTTATTATCCATACGAAAAGAACCTACTAACTTTTTGACTTAAAAAGTAGCAGATTCTTAGTTTAATTCATTTGCTTGAAGTGATTTGTTTATACAGATAAACTTATTTTAATGTGCCAGTACTTATAATCGATGTTTGTACATGAATATCAAATTCTAGATTATTTAGAATTTTATCTGTTAATTCATTTGTCCATTGCCCATGATAATACTTGCGGAAATTTTCACTTAATCCGATTGGATCGATATCTTGTTCAATTGTTTTTTGAATAAAATTTCGAATCTCTCGTTCAATTTGTTTACTAACATCTTTTTCAAGCTTTGATAATTTGGTTAGTGTATTTAAATTGTTCTCTCGTTTTCCTTTATATTCACTTAGAGTCCCTTTGATACTTAAATTAATAGACAGCTTAGGTGATTCGATATCTTTATTGCTTTTCATTTTTACATCGTTCTCAATTAAATCAAGAAAAACCTTTTCTGTTTTATTATCTTGATCCAATACTATTGGTAACGGAGATAGCTGCTTTTTTCCTTGTAAAGCTTGAATAACTAATGCTTCATGAGGTGTAATTATGTTGTGCATATGTTGATTTTTAAATAGGGCCACCCCCTTTATTTCTACCTTTTCATGCTTTTTTTCTAATACTGGTAAAATGGAGTCAATTACAGGATTCGTTTGTGTATAGATAAAATCATGAATATTCGTATTTGGGTTAAAAGCGGTGTTAATGCTTGGCTGCAATAAATCATTTAAATAAAAATCAATTTTCGGCTTGTCGGGATAATTGCCATTTAACAAGTCTTCACAAGAAGAACCTTTTACAACAGCTAGTAAAACCTTATTTCCTACCTCAGCGCTTCTATACAGGTGTTTTACAATCTTTTCTACATTACCCTTTCGTGCGAATTCCTCATTAATCAGCACTACCCGTAATTGATTTAAAATAATTTTTTTATCAGAGAGTCTTTCCACTTGAAAGATTCCATCAGATACTAGCTCCGTCTCGATCGTGAAGATTTGAACATTTTGTTCTACATCTGGTAGGAATTGAGGAATTGCTACGCTTAGCTTAGTTGTATTTTCGTCGATATAGTCAAAAGCTAACACACCAACCATTCCCAGCTTTTCTAATGGAATCTTCTCCTCTGGTGAAGAGCAACCAGTCATTAGCATGACACAAATTATTAGTATTGAAATAAGACCTCTTATCATTGAGCCACCTTCTTTTTCCGTAGCAAATATACAATTCCTAAAAAAATAGGCCAAATAATAATGATATAACCCACATAATAACTACCTGTGAAGAAATTCTTTTGAAATTCCTGCGAAAAGGGCATATCAGCGAGACAAAATACAAGAATTGGAATGATCAAAGAGAGATGCTTTATATTTTTTAGATTTTTGGTCATCAACGATTCTAATCCTTTCTTTGCACACCATGCATAACCTGAAACACCGCATAAAATGTGAAACACCCAGAGAGTCATGCCCAAAATATCAATTCTCTCGATAAATGAAAATTCACCAGCTTTAAATAAATTTAAAATTGTAAACTTTACATTTTTTAGTTGCCATTCAGAATAGTACATCACACTAACAGAAGTAGAGAAAACATAGAGAGCAATACTAATCCAAATGCCAATGAGTGAATGTTTAAAAGCCTTTTTTTGATGAATGATATATGGAAAGTAAAACATAATTAATTCATAGCCTAAAAGAGAAAAATAGCCATTTTTTAAGGCATCAAAAAACGCATGACTTGAGAAATTAAGAATAGGTAGAAAATGGCTGACATCTCCTTTTTCAATGGCCCATCTAGTAAAATAAACAAGACCTAGTGTAATGAAAAAAGTTAAAATGCAAAAATTTGCAACGGATTTAATGCCGCCTTTTAAAATATAAAGAAACAACATGATAATAAGCAGCACTGGTAGAGTAATGTTTTGCTCCGGTAAAGCAGTGCTCTCTATTAAATTCATATAATCACTAATAATACCAGCAGTAAAAATTGTGAATTGTAGGGTGAAAGCTAAATTAATGAATTTACCCAACCATTTACCTAATAAAATTTCATTGATTCGAAATAAGCTTTCATTTGGATATTTTGAGCAGAGCCAAACCATTGGCCATAAAGTTATACTAGCAATAATCCCCATTATTAATGGGAAAAATGCTTGGCTATATCCTAAAGAACTTAGCTTTTGAGGTAGTGAAAGAAGTCCTGTACCAATCATTAGACTTTGTGCTAAAAAAATTACATGATATTTATTTAATGATTTTTGATCAATTGTAGTCAATTACCATTACCTCAACTCCCAGAAAATGCTCTATTTTTTTGGTGATTTGGCAATCCCCTTTTTAGCAATAATAAATCTGATAGGAAATCTGACAACGCTATCCAGTAAATCTGTAAGCTTTCGAGGGATAAAAGGTGCAATATAAGGTGTTCCGAGTGATTTTAGATGCTGTAAATGGATGATTAACCAAGCCAGGGCAATCATTTGTCCAAAAAGTCCAAATAAGCCAGCGGAAATAATAAAAATATAGCGAACTACTCTACTGGTGTTACTCATTAAAAAATAAGGTGGCAGGAATGAAAGGAGAGCTGAAGTAGCAACTAGTACAACTAAAATATTACTAATAAGCCCTGCTTCTACAGCAGCTGTACCAATCACAATCCCGCCAACAATACCAATTGTTTGCCCAACTTTTGCAGGCATTCGGGATCCTGCTTCCCTTAATACTTCTATAATGAGCTCAAGAAATAAAACTTCAAAAAATGGTGGGAAAGGTACTTTACTTCTTGATTCTTGTAGATTTAATAAAAGTTCATATGGTAATATTTCGGGATGGAATGTTAATGCTGATATATACATCGGTGTAATGATAATTGTTAAGAAAAATCCAAAAAAGCGTAGAATGCGTAGTAATGATGCTGTTGTCCAACGATTATAATAGTCCTCAATTGAAATGAACATTTCAAAAAAGGATGTTGGGCATATAATGGCTGATTGACTATTATCCATAAAAACAGCGATTCTTCCATCAATTAAGTACTGGCTAACACTATCTGGTCGAACAGTCATATAATATTGTGGAAAAGGCGACAAAGGATTGTCCTCTATTAATTGTTTCAATATAGAGATATCAGTAAATGAAGGGTAATTAATATTGTTAATGCGATGTTTAAGATTGTCTAAATTTTTGTGATTAACAATATCCTCCATATACATGATTGTTATACGAATATTTGCCTCTATGCCGATTACATAATTCTCATTTTTAAGCAAGGGATTGCGAATACGTCTTCTCACCAGTGAAATATTCGTTTCAAGCGATTCAGTAAAGGCATCTTGTGGCCCAATGACTGTTGATTCTATTTCAGTATCCGTTATAGCCCTTGTTGGTGCACTATACGTATCAATACTTACTAGCTGTTTAGTACTATGAAAATATATAAGCGTTTGCCCTGCATTTAATTTACTTTCGATTACTTTATCGTCTGTCCCATCAATCCAATCTGAGATTTGATGAATTTGATGGATATAATTTGCTAAAGGTGTATAAATCATTGTTTGTAAAGTGAGCTGCTCTACCAATGAATAGCAGTAAATAATAGTAACAATGCCTTCATTAGTAGGGATTTTTTTAAATAGCACATCATCAATATGCTTAGTCTTTGTCTTCAGCAAAGTAAGAGTGTCTACGCTTGATTTTTTAGCCAAATATTCATGTAAAGGGGTACGTATTAATTTTCTGTAT
The DNA here is from genome assembly GCF_050272555.1 of Lysinibacillus sp. NPDC047702. NCBI lineage: Bacteria > Bacillati > Bacillota > Bacilli > Caryophanales > Bacillaceae > Lysinibacillus > Lysinibacillus sp. NPDC047702. The sequence continues at coordinate 12,305 of NZ_JBNNMG010000083.1, forward strand.
CTCAAATGTATCCCTCCATTTCTAGATAATAGAATTTTGACCAAAAAGCATTGGAATTAAACAAATTTGACTGAACAATTTATCTTGATTCATCAGAATATTTCTACCTTTATAGGTGACGAGATGAATGTGATTTTTTCCTATTCAGCGGGCTTACAAACGACCGCTGAATATAGGCACTCAGACTAAGAACCCCACGTCCTATGACAATTTATCTGTGCAAAAGCGAAGCGACAGCAACAATACGGTTTTATCTGTGCGAAAGCGAAAAGCGACAGCAACAACACGGTTTTA
>NZ_JBNNMG010000083.1:12694-21882 GCF_050272555.1 Lysinibacillus sp. NPDC047702
TTTATCTGTGCGAAAGCGAAGCGACAGCAACAACACGGTTTTATCTGTGCGAAAGCGAAGCGACAGCAACAACACGGTTTTATCTGTGCGAAAGCGAAGCGACAGCAACAACACGGTTTTATCTGTGCGAAAGCGAAAAGCGACAGCAACAACAACACACAACTGAATGTCCAACATCATATTGGTTCAAAGCCCCTGGCAGATGTCACGGATTTCGAAGAGGAGCTTTTCGAGTTCACTCGAAAAAATCCGGACACAATGACTTTGGAAGTAATTAATTCAGATTTTCTTTGTTTCTGAAAATGGGTAATTAAACCAATATATTTCCATCTGGTATAATACTAGGTAACAGAGATTAGGAGTTTAGAAAGGACAGAGGTGAATAATAAAGTGGAGTATCTTCAAATGACAAGCAATCAGATTGAACAGGAGCATGTATGCTGTGCGCTTGGTGCTAAACAATACGAGCAAGCAGTAATAGAAAAGAAAAAATGGTTAATGGATCACATACATGATGGGTTGGTTTTTTATCGATTGAATGAACGTGCAAAGGTTTTTATTGAATATTTACCTGCACAGCATGCTTGGGCTCCTATTGAGGCACCGAATTATATGTATATAAATTGTCTATGGGTTTCAGGTAAATATAAAAATCAGCATCATGCTAGTCGATTACTTGAAAAGTGTATAAAGGATGCTAAGGCGCAGGGAATGGATGGGATTGTACATATAGTAGGAAAGAAAAAACTTCCTTTTTTAAGTGATAAACGTTTTTTTGAGCATTTGGGATTTAAAATTGTAGATTATGCAGCCCCTTATTTTGAGCTAGCTGTCTATAAATTTAACGATGAGGCTGTTGAGCCATCATTTAAATTACATACAAGTGATCTAAAATCTCATCGTGATGGTATTAGCATATACTATACGGCTCAATGTCCCTTTGCGGTAGGTGTTATAAATGATTTAAGGGATGCTACTGTGAAAAATGGCATTCCTTTTCATGCATATCAGATAACCACAAAAGAGGAAGCACAGAATGGTCCTATTATTTGGACAACCTTTGGATTATTTTATAATGGGCAGTTCGTGACACATGAAATTATGAGTGTCAATAAATTTGAAAAGTTTTTAAACACATTATGAGTAAGCATTTATGTCCTTTTCAAGTAAAGTAATATCATAGCAAAAACACAAATACCTAATAAATACCCGAGGCTAATTGACCAAGAGAAAAAATCAAATAAGATATATAAAAGTATTGTTGTAGACAAAAAGCCGAGAGTGATACCAAATAACTGTTTTTTGACATTCATTCTTCTCTCTCCTAACATGATAAATTATGATTGTTTGTAGTGGTATCTATATTATATAGTATGTCCATAATTTTAGTAATTGGTAGGGTGCAGAAATAACCTATATGTTGGATAATATTATAGGAAGGTGGTAATCATTTTGAAAATAAACAAACAAAATGCAGAGCATTATAGTTGGGGAGAGCAATGTGATGGCTGGCATTTAGTTAAAAATAATGAGCTTAGTATTATTCATGAGCGTATGCCTGCTAAAACAGCAGAAACTAACCACTATCATCATCATGCACAACAATTTTTCTTTATGCTGTCTGGCACCGCAATAATCGAAATTGACGGTGATCCCATTACTTTACAAAAAGGTGAAGGAATTGAAGTTCCACCGCTAACAGCGCATCAAATGCGAAATGATACAGGAGAAGATATAGAGTTTTTAGTTATTTCACAGCCTAATAGTAGAGGCGATCGTATTCCACTATAAGATGATGTTCATTCTTTTGCATGAGGTATTCATTTACTGAGTCTAGTATAGTAAATGAGACAAAGGGCAGGGGAGATGCTTACAATGAAAATTACTAGAGTAAAGCTATATGCATATGATTTACATAAAATGAAGGAATTTTATAGTACACAATTAGGATTTTCATTAATAAAAAATACAGATGATTATTTTTCTGTTGCCGTTGGTGAAAGTACGATCACGTTTGAAAAAGTCCATGCTTCTGTACAAAAGCAATATCATTTTGCCTTAAATATTCCATGTAATTTATTTCAACAGGCAAAAGGTTGGGTAAAAGAGCATGCGGAAATACTGTTTTCAGCTGAAGAAGATGAAGTATATTTTGCCACATTGAAGGCCTTTTCCTGTTATTTTTATGACCCAGAAGAAAATATTATAGAGCTTATTGCAAGACAGGAAGTAAATTCTAAAATAGATTCCTTGTCTTTTTCAACCGAGCATGTGCTAAATATTGGTGAAATGAATATCACAACAGATACTATTTATTTAGTAGCAAATAAATTAAAAGAATATGGGATTATACCGATGAATAATAATGAAATTCGCGTGGATAGTCTTACGTTTATGGGAAATTATGAGGATGGAGCAAATTTATTATTAGGACCAAGTGAACGTATATGGTATTTTTCAAATAAAAAAGCGATTGTTAGTCCAATGGAGATAGAAATTAACAAACAACAACTACTACATATGAATGAGAAGGCTGAGTTTACAATTACGCGACTATAAAAATATTGTTTACTAGATTAGATAACAAAAGCACTTATATTTGAAGCGTGATCCCAATGCTTAGGTATGAGGTTATTTTATGAATAGTTGAATAAAGGAGTCCTATTTATTGAAAGCAAAAAGCATTAAATACTATGAATTTGGAAATCCTCTGGAGGTTTTAAAGTTTGAAAATAAAACGATTAAGCCTCCACAAGCACAAGAAATTCTCGTTCGAATGCTAGCACGACCTATAAATCCATCTGATTTAATACCAATTTGGGGGAAGTATGCTCATCGAATTTCTTTACCAACTATTCCTGGCTATGAGGGAGTAGGAATCGTAGAGGATGTAGGTCTGTCTGTTGCTCAAAATCTTATCGGCAAACGTGTATTACCATTACGAGGAGATGGAACATGGCAGGAGATTGTTCAAACAAGAGCTGAATTTGCCGTACTAATTCCAGATTCAATCGATGATTTTACCGCAGCCCAAATGTATATTAATCCCATGACGGCTTGGGTTACTTGTACAGAAGTACTAAAACTGCAATCAAATGATGTTTTATTAGTGAATGCCTGTGGATCTGCTATTGGTCATATTTTTGCTCAGCTAGCAAAAATAATTGGTTTTCAGCTTATTGCGGTAACGAGAAATAATAGATATACAGACGATTTAATTCAGCTTGGCGCTTCCTATGTAATAGATACCTCTATCACACCGCTCTATGAGACAGTAATGGAAATTACAAATGGCAGGGGTGCTGATGCTGCTATTGATTCCATTGGAGGAGTAGCTGGTAACGACCTTGCTTTTTGTGTAAAACCTGAAGGGGAATTTTTAGCGATTGGTCTTTTATCAGGTATACAAGTGAATTGGCAAAGTATTGTGAAAGAGGCAAATGTTAAGGCAAATATGTTCCATTTAAGACATTGGAATAAGCAAGTTTCGGTAGAAAGATGGCAAGATACATTTCATCAATTAATTAATTTAGTGAATAGTGGTATGTTAAAAATGATGGCAGTTGATTCTCATTATGATTTGTTAGATATTCAAAAAGCAATAAAGGTTGTGGAATCATCTAAAACAACTAAAGGAAAGGTTTTTCTAACTAGCTATTAAAATCTTTTAAAGAAACGAAGGGCATGCTGTTATACCCTTCGTTTGCTTGTTCTTAAAATAAGTCAGTTGATAAATAACGAAGACCAGTATCAGGAAGAATGGCCACTATCCTTTTTCCTTTATTTTCAGGACGATTTGCGAGTATTGTAGCAGCGAATAAGGCAGCACCTGATGAGGTACCTACTAATAGACCATCTGTTTTCGCTACTGCTCGCGCGGCTTCATAGGCTTGAACAGTCTCTACTTCTATTACTTCATCAATGATCTCTAAATGAACATTCGATGGAACACGTGCCTCATCAGCATCAGAGAAGCGGTGAACACCTGTGATTTCAATAATATCTGGATTATCGACGGTTGCAATGGAGTTAATAGCTGGCTCTACACCTATAATTTGAATATTGGGATTTTTAGATTTTAAGAAGGCTCCTGCACCACTTATTGTTCCTCCTGTACCTATTGAGGCTACAAAAATATCAATATCACCGTCAGTATCATCCCAAATCTCAGGACCTGTTGTTAGCTTATGAATGTTTGGGTTGGCCTCATTGTCAAGTTGATTGAGAAATACTACATTTTCCTCCCGATCAACGATGGTTTCTTTAAAAACTTTAATTGTTTCCACAAAATCACCATCTGTCTCCTCAAAGGCCGCTACCATTTCTGGAACATCAGAAAATGGCACTACCTCAGTCCCATAAGCCTTCACAACCTTTGTACGCTCCTCACTTACCCCATCCTGCATGTAAATCCGCAGCTTATAACCCTTTGCGGCTGCAATTGCCGCTAAGCCAATACCAGTATTTCCACTTGTCGTTTCAATAATTGTTTTGTCCTTTGTTAAAATACCACGAGCTTCAGCATCCTCAATCATAGCTTTCGCAATACGATCCTTCACACTATTAGCCGGATTAAAGTACTCAAGCTTCACAATAATTTCGGCTTTTAGCTGTTGCTCTTTAACATATTGATTTAAGGCCAAAAGTGGAGTATGCCCAATTAACTCCATAATAGATTGCTTTATTTTATTTGCGATTACTTGACCCATCCGATCCACTCCTTTTCACCTACTTAACAAACTTGAATTGTAGGAATTAAACGAATCTTATCATTTGAAAGGTTTTTGAGCAATGATATTCCTAATAGAAAGATTGAAAAGGCTGATAGAAATAATTAATGTATTCGTAATATCAACTTTTATAATTATGCAAATTCATTTTTGGAAAGTGTGGGTAAAAGTTATCCCTTTCAGCTTAAAATAAAATCCTTACATTGGTATTTTTGGAGTCCATAAATCAGTTATGATATGTATAGTTGATGTTTGTACGGGGGGAAAAAAATGAAAGAAACAATATCCGAGATTTGTATAACTGCGGAAACAAAAATAACAATGATGAAGCAAAGACCTGTCAATTATTTATTGCAAGCAATTTTAGGTGGTCTTTTTATCGGCTTTGGCATATTGCTTATCGTCACAATTGGTGGTTTGTTTGATCCTGCCGGTGTACCAAGTATGAAGGTTGTACAAGGTTTATCATTTGGTGTGGCACTTAGTATGGTTATGATGGCTGGTGCAAATTTATTTACGGGGGATAACTTAGTTTTAACGATCAGTACATTATCCAAAAAATCTTCACCTCTAGAAATGATAGGTATTTGGATATTTAGCTACATAGGGAATTCTTGTGGCTCCCTAATAGGCGCTGGGTTATTTTTTTATGCAGGGCTTGCAGTGGGAGATACAGCTGCTTATATTGAGAAAATAGCTGCTGTTAAGATGAATACTGGATTTGTCGAGCTGTTATGCCGAGGAATTTTATGTAACTTACTTGTTTGCTTAGCAGTATGGTGTGCTTATAAATTAAAAACAGAAGTTGCAAAATTAGCTATGATTTTTTGTTGTATTTTCCCATTTATTACTTCAGGATTTGAGCATAGCATCGCCAATATGACATTATTTTGTCTTGCCCTTTTTATACCTCACAGTGAACTTGTATCGTTTGCGGGAGCCATTACCAATTTAGTACCTGTTACAATTGGAAATATAATTGGTGGAGCAATTATTGGCATTATCTATTGGATAAATGGTAATGAAAGATTTTAATATCATGAAAATTAGTATGTTGTTAGTAAAAGTAGTAGAGAAGTCTATTATGATATTAATAGCTAGACTCGTTCTTTCGATATTTTGACTTTAAAATAAATCCTAGATAGAATGGAAAGAAGAGTGGTATATGTAATACTACTTTCTTTTCCTACAATGATAACAATGCTAAGAAATTTATAGATAAAATGAAGAATGATAGAGAGGAGGAAGACAAAAATGGGGCAGGAAGTGAACCAACATACCATCCTTCAAGCAATTTTGGAGCTCTCTACGCAAATGCAGATTATGAAATCTGATCTTCAGCATCAAATTGAAGCGGTGGAAGTTAGATTAGTAAAAAAGATTGATGCGGTTGAAAGAAAATTAGAAGAAAAAATTGATGCGGTTGAAAGAAGATTAGAAGGAAAAATTCATGCAGTTGAAACTAGATTAGAGGAAAAAACAAATTTACTGCAAAGCAGATTAGATTCAGTAGAACAAAATTTAAGTCAGAAAATAGATAGTATGGATACGAAGATGGAAATATTATCTCTAGAGTTACTTGAAACAAAAGCGGATGTACGTATGCTGAAGCGAGCAAAATAAATTTTAATCACCGTATCCTTCGAGGCTACGGTTTTTTTATCTACATGAACAGGCAACTCCAGACCTTTACTCCAAAATTAGTGTAGTAGAAGATATAGAAACAGGAGTATAGCCTGCACTTAGGGATGAGAAAACATCTTTAATTCACTTTATGGTATAATTTTTTTGAAATATATGGTCTAAAGGAGTGACAACATTGTTAAAAACAGAGGTATTTGAACAATTAAAAAATGCCATGAGAGAAAAGAATGCATTGGCAAAAGGCGTATTGTCGCTGTTGAAATCTGCCTTAGATTTAGCAGAGAAGGAAAAGGGAGAGGCATTATCCTCTGAAGAAGAAATTGCTATTATCAATCGTGAGGTAAAGCAAACAAATCAGGCTTTAGAGGGTGCTCAAAATGCAGGAAGAGCTGATTTAATTGAAAAAGAAGAAGCAAAATTAGTGCTATTAAAATCATTCTTGCCGAAGCAATTAACGGAAGAAGAAATTAAAGAAAAACTTGCAGCGGCTGGAATCGTTAAGGGAATGGGCATGGGGGACGCAATGAAAATTGCAAAATCTTTGTTAACAGGTCAAGCTGAAGGTGCAGTTATTTCAAAAGTTGTGAAGAGTATTATTTAATGTGATAATGAAACGAATTTCCTTTCGAAAGGGGAAATTCGTTTTTTATAATAGGGTTTTAACGGGTTGCTAAATAAAATAACTAATAGTACACTATTAATTAACCACTGGTCAAAATAGGAGGGCATTATGTCACCGCGTAAACCATCAACACAGGAATTAACAAAAGAAATGATTATACATGAGGCACATAAGCAATTTATTGCGAAGGATTTTCACCATGTATCAATGCGCAGTATTGCTAAGGAGATTGGCTGTAGTCATGGGGCGATATACTATCATTTTAAAAATAAAGCAGAAATATTTTATGCTATTTTAGGTGATTATTTTTCTGAATTAAACACTACTTTACATAATACAGTGAATGGTCCTGAAGATAGTTCTACTAAACTGAAGAATATTTTTGTAGGCTATATGGCATTTGGTTTAAATAATCAAAGTCAATATGAATTAATGTTTATGGTGAGGGACAAAGAAATTGACGGACTCTCTCAAGAGGAAGCAAATCTTAGTTATGAAAAATTTGCACAATCCGTACAAGCTTTAGCAGAAAAGGAACTGCTGCTTTCAGATATCCATTCTACATTTATTGCGCTGCATGGATTTGTAGCACATTACCGTCATTATGTTAAAAATTATGAGGAAGCAATGGAAGCAGTAGATGTACATGCAAAATTTCTTCTCAAGGCATTAATTAATGATTAGTTCTAGGTACAATTATCTAGAACTTTCTTTAAGTGCTTATTTGACCAGTGGTTAATTAAAGGGGGAATTATAATGAAAACAGCTTTAGTTATCGGGGCATCTGGTGGAATGGGTTATGCTCTTGTAAATGAATTAGTCAAGCGACAAATAAAGGTGAAGGCATTTGCACGACGCAAAGAAAAACTAGTGACATTATTTCGCCATTCCAAAAATGTTGAAATCATTGCAGGTGATATTTTTAATGAGCAAGATATTAGCCAGGCATCAAAAGGAGTGGATGTTATTTTTCATGCAATAAGTTTTCCGTATCAGGATTGGGAAAAGCTCCATATACCATGCCTAGAGATGGTGTTAAAAATAGCTGAAAACCAAGGAGCGAGGATAGCACTTGTCGATAATATATATGCATATGGGAAACAAGCACACATAGGTGTAACGGAGGAGGCAGTGAAGAGGCCACATACAAAGAAGGGGAAAATTCGGTTGGCTATGGAAAGTAAATTAAAAGAGAGCCATGTACCTTCCCTAATCGTTCATTTCCCAGATTTGTATGGACCAAATGCAGAGAATACCATACTCTATGAAACATTAAAAAATGTTGTACAAGGTAAAAAAGCTAATTTTGTAGGAAATATGCAGGTAGAGAGGGAATTCCTTTATACAGTTGATGGTGCAAAGGCTATGGTTGAATTAGCATTAAGAGATGATACATACAATCAAAATTGGAATGTGCCAGCTACACATGCAATTTCCGGGGGACAATTAGTAGAAATTCTCAGACAATTAACAGGCTACAAGAAAGGGATCCGTACTGTATCTAAAGGAATGATACAATTAATCGGAATCTTTTCTCCGTCAATGAAGGAAGTGGTTGAAATGTTTTATTTAACAGAAGAGCCAGTCATTTTAAGTGGGCAAAAATATGAAAAGGAAATTGGTCCATTACCACGTACTTCTTATAAAGCTGGCCTAGAAGAAACTATTTCATGGATGCAACAGAAGGGAAGATAGTAACTATAGCAATAAAAAATCCGCTATATTTCTGTGAAAGTATAGCGGATTCATGTTGTTGAAATACTATTATGTCAATGAAATCAAGGTGACAAATTAAAAAGTATAGCCCTTTTTCAAAACGAGGGGTTGATCTCCGTTCCGACTGAGTGCTTTCCTGGGGGCGTCCGATGAGCCGCTTGGGGCAACAGATGTTTTTTGCGCGAAAGCGAAGCGGCAGTAGCAGGAGGTTGGTTACGAAGGCGTTGTCACAGGACGTGACGGTTTTAGCCTTTGTTCCCCTAATTTGCTCGCTCCAGGGTCTCATCTGTGACGCTAAATCCCCGAGGAGTCACTCAGTCTACACTCCAATCAACCACTGCATTTTACACAAATGTATAGTGATAAATTAAAGTCTTAGCCATCACTATATTGCTAAAAACGGGGTTTGGGTAACATTTCCCTATTCAAAAAGCGGTGTTAGCAATAAGTGGCTTTATGTATAGTTACAAAGAGTT
>NZ_JBNNMG010000084.1:0-20014 GCF_050272555.1 Lysinibacillus sp. NPDC047702
GGACCAGTTGTAGCGATTGCAAAAGCGAAAGATTTCGATCAAGCAATTGAAATTGCGAACGATACAGAATATGGATTAACAGGTGCAGTCATTACGAAGAACCGTATGAACTTAGAAAAAGCTCGTGAAGAATTCCATGTTGGCAACCTTTACTTCAACCGTGGCTGTACAGGTGCAATTGTTGGCTACCAACCATTCGGCGGCTTCAACATGTCAGGTACAGACTCAAAAGCTGGCGGTCCAGACTACCTACAGCTTCATATGCAAGCAAAAACAACTTCAGAAATGCTTTAATTTTTAACAAGTCAAGTTAGTGGAAGAAAAGCCACTTTGAAGCAAGGGCTGTTCTGTAAGTAATATATATTGAATAGAATCTGTGAGACTTCTTTGGGGATGCATACATGGTTAATCCGCAGACACAAATGTGAGGCGACTTAGCACCTATGGAGGCTAACAGATTCTTGTTCATCCTTTTTTCAGAAAATGCTGATGAATAAATTATTTCTATTAAATTATCTTATTGAACTTATCCCTTATTCCACAGATGTTATCAACATGAAGAAGTAAGGAGAGAATATGATATGACAAAAACACAACAAGTAATTGAACAAACTCAAAATTATGGTGCTGCAAACTATCATCCACTGCCAATCGTAATTTCAGAGGCTGAGGGTGCTTGGGTAAAAGATCCAGAGGGCAATAAATACTTAGATATGTTATCAGCATACTCTGCTGTAAACCAAGGACATCGCCATCCGAAAATTATTGCTGCGTTAAAGGAACAAGCTGATAAAGTAACATTAACTTCTCGTGCATTCTATAGTGAAAACCTAGGTGAATGGTATGAGCTTGTTGGACAATTAACAAATAAACAAATGGTATTACCAATGAATACAGGTGCTGAAGCGGTTGAAACTGCTTTTAAAGCGGCACGTCGTTGGGCATATGATGTAAAAGGTGTAGAACAAGGCAAGGCTGAGGTTATTGCATGTAATGGTAACTTCCATGGTCGTACAATGCTGGCTGTCTCACTATCATCTGATGAAGAATATCGTCGTGGCTTTGGTCCAATGCTACCTAATATTAAGCTAGTAGACTACGGTAACCTAGAAGCTTTGAAAGCAGCGATCACACCAAACACTGCTGCATTTTTAATTGAACCAATTCAAGGGGAAGCTGGTATCGTGATTCCACCAGAAGGCTTCTTAAAAGCGGCTCGTGAGCTTTGCCGTGAAAACAATGTATTATTTATTGCAGATGAAATCCAAGCTGGTTTAGCACGTACAGGTAAAATGTTTGCTTGTGATTGGGAAGAAGTAGAGCCTGATATGTACATCCTTGGTAAAGCTTTGGGTGGCGGTGTATTCCCAATTTCTTGTGTAGCTGCAAACCGTGATATCTTAGGTGTCTTCAACCCAGGTTCACATGGTTCAACTTTCGGAGGTAATCCTTTAGCATGTGCTGTATCTATTGCATCCATTAAAGTATTACTAGATGAAAAATTAGCTGAACGCTCACAACAACTTGGTGAATATTTCAAAGGTAAATTACGAGCAATTAACAACTCTGTTATTAAAGATGTTCGTGGTCGTGGCTTATTCATAGGGATGGAATTAACAGAAGCGGCACGTCCATACTGTGAAAAACTTAAAGAATTAGGCTTACTATGTAAAGAAACACATGACACAGTTATTCGTTTTGCTCCACCACTAGTGATTTTACAAGAAGATTTAGATTGGTCAATTGAACAAATTGAAAAAGTATTTAAACTTTAACAAAATGTTCACATTTTAATTCGGAAGTATGTTACAATGATGCCGATATACTATCATTAAAAAAAACAAAGAGGCGATTTAATATGTCTGAAAACTTAAACCTGTTCACATCAACTCAAGATGTCATTCAAGACGCTCTAAATAAACTTGGCTATGACGAAGCAATGTATGAATTATTAAAAGAACCGCTTCGTATGCTACAAGTACGCATCCCAGTGAAAATGGATGATGGTACAACAAAAGTATTTACTGGTTACCGTGCACAACATAATGATGCTGTTGGTCCAACAAAAGGTGGGGTACGTTTCCACCCACAAGTATCTGAGGAAGAAGTTAAAGCGCTTTCAATGTGGATGACATTGAAATGTGGTATTGTCGATTTACCATATGGCGGTGGTAAAGGCGGAGTCATTTGTGACCCACGTCAAATGTCTATGGGCGAAATCGAGCGCTTAAGCCGTGGTTATGTTCGTGCAGTAAGTCAAATCGTAGGACCTACAAAAGATATTCCTGCGCCAGACGTATTTACAAATGCTCAAATTATGGCTTGGATGATGGATGAATACAGCCGTATGGACGAATTCAACTCACCAGGTTTTATCACTGGTAAACCGCTAGTACTTGGTGGTTCACAAGGTCGTGACCGTGCAACTGCACAAGGTGTTACAATTGTTATCGAAGAAGCAGCGAAAAAACGTGGCATTAATATTAAAGGTGCACGTGTTGTTATTCAAGGATTTGGTAACGCAGGTAGCTTCCTAGCAAAATTCATGCATGATTTAGGTGCAAAAGTAATCGGGATTTCAGATGCTTATGGTGCACTTCATGATCCAGAAGGTTTAGATATCGACTACTTATTAGATCGTCGCGATAGCTTCGGAACAGTAACTACTTTATTTGAAAACACAATTTCAAACAAAGAATTGTTAGAGCTTGATTGTGATATTTTAGTGCCAGCCGCTATTGAAAACCAAATTACTGCTGACAATGCACACAATATTAAAGCAAACATCGTAGTAGAAGCAGCAAATGGTCCAACAACAGCTGAAGCAACGAAAATTTTAACTGAACGTGGTATTTTACTTGTACCAGACGTATTAGCATCTGCAGGCGGTGTTACAGTTTCTTACTTCGAATGGGTTCAAAATAACCAAGGTTATTACTGGACTGAAGAAGAAGTGGAAGAGCGTTTATACAAAAAAATGGTGGAAGCATTTGATAATGTATATACAACTGCGACAACACGCAACATTAATATGCGCTTAGCAGCTTATATGGTAGGTGTTCGCCGCACTGCTGAGGCTTCACGCTTCCGTGGATGGGTTTAATAAAGTGAAACTTCAATCAGTGAGGGTATTCCTCATCCCGCTGATTGCTGTAGAGGAACACAAGCTAAGTACTCCGCATCCTGCGTAAATGCTTGTGTGACCAACATCGTGTTGTCCTCAATCGGGCTTTAGTTGATCTCCCACCTGACTTCTTTGCTTTCGCTGAATTTTGAGGTGAGAGTCTTGTACCTGACGCTTCTCTTTCGGTACAGATAAATTACTGCCCGTTAATGCTGGATAAAATAGATAAATACAAAACGAGTCATTCCTATATCATTAGGATGACTCGTTTTTGTCTTGGGGCGACTTGTGTTTATTTGTTTGGATAAGATGCTCCAGTCGCTTTTCTAAAACCACTTTTCTTTCATTCCGCACCTTTTGTACACGCAGAAATTTCAATAACCCTATTCCACCAAAAATAGCAACAAAGCAAACGATTACAATAATTAACATAAACATAAGCAAAATTCCTTTATTCTATGTACTGTCTCTACTATACAATAACTATCTAAACAAATTCTGAACATATGGATAGAATATATGTATAGGTTGATAGAACTGTTATATAGCTAGATTGAACTATTGTGAATAAAAAGTTCCTTTCCTTTTTTGTTCAGATTCTGTTCAGGAAGACTATAGTAAATTAAAGTATGACGGTGTTAAAAATTTGAAAGGGGCGAAAATATTTAATGATGAATAACGGAATTTTAAATAGGTGGGAGGAAAAAGGATGCATATCATAACGAAACAGAAAAAATGGTGGAAGCGTTCACTTGCCGTCATGCTTTCACTTACACTTTTGACAAGTAGTGTTTCGCTGACAGGATTGCCTAAAAAAGCGCAAGCAGCGGATCCTGTGAGTCCGGGTGGTGTAAGTACACAACCAGTACTATGGTTGAAGGCAAATGATGGAGCTAGTAAGGACAGTAATGATCAGTTAACTGGCTGGACTGATATAACAGGACATAATACATTTACTTTACATGTTCCTTTAGGAGAAGAAGCAAGAACACCGAAGTATAAAGAGGATGGGGTGAACTTCAACCCAAATGTGATCTTTGGTAATCCTTCAAGTACAAACCATTATAGTAACTCTGCTAAGTTAATTGGAGATAAAAAAATTACTTTCCAGTCGGGGTATGCAGTATATAAAACTCCTCAAAGTGGGCATATTGGTACATTGATTGGTTCCATTGAAACGATTAATTATGGTGCTAACATTTTAGGCGGTCATAGTAATGCTTTCGCTGTAGGAACTGGTGCAAATAGTACACACCGATATTTCCAAGGAATGGTAAGAGGTCAAAATCAACTAGTTGACTATGAAATTGTTAATCAAAGTTCTCATGTAGCAAGAGTTGATGGAAAGGAAAATTCGACACCATCAACCCAGTTTGGACCAATGACAATTACACCTGTTATTGGAGCAACTGCCGGTACTAGTGGTTCGAATTGGGTAGGTTTGAATGGAGAAGTAGCAGAAATTATTTTGTTTGATACTTCAACAAGTGTAGAACGTGCGAAAATCGAAACCTATTTAGCTGTAAAATATGGTATTACATTAGGTGATGGTAATGTTGACTATGTAGCAACGAATGATGCCATCGTTTGGTCCGCTGATAGTGAATACAAACACAATATTGCAGGTATTGCACATGATGATGCAGAAGATTTATTACAAAAGCAAAGTCGAAGTATTCATACAGGCACACAAGTAGCAATTGGTATTAATGCACTCACTGAAACAAATGCGGCTAACACCGGGTCATTGATAAATGGACAATATTTGATTTGGGCCGATAACGGCAAGGATCTAGCGTTCACAAAGCAAATCGGCACAACTAACAAAAATCATGCTGAACGTATTTGGAAAGTACAAAATACAGGAAGTGTGGGTAAAGTAGAAATTGCCATTCCAAAGAGTGCACTTCCAGAAAACGCAACATTACGAGTAGGGGACAGCGATACAGATTTTGCACTAGCAACTGAACATACATTAACAGAGATTACTTTAGACGGCACACCTCATTATGCTGCAAAAGTCATGTTAGAAGATGGTCAGTATTTCACGTTTGCAGAGGATGTCCCTACTCCTAAAACACCTGGAAGTATTGATACATCTAAACTTTCCTTATGGGTAAAAGCAGATAGTGCAACTGCTGTAAATGGAAATGTGACAGCATGGAAAGATGAAACAAATGAAAATGATTTTTCAATAACTGGAAATCCGAAAATTGAATCTTCAAGTGTTAACTTTAATCCTTCAGTGTCATTTGATGGTATTGACTATTTTGTAGGGAATAAATCAATCTCGATGACAGAAGCTTATACTGTGGCGATGTGGAATGGAAATAAAAAAGGTACATCTCCCCAAACAACTAAAGGGGTTATTCTCTCCCCAACACTACGAAATGGAGGGGCAGACTATTATTTCTGGAATAATAGTGAACTTAATGGACTGTATTCAGGTGATGGGTCATATAGTATCATGTCTCTCCCCAAAGATGGTGAGTACAATTTGTGGAATACTGCACAAGGCATTTCGCATAAAGACGGTAGCGTTAATGGAAATACAAATGGTAGCTTTGCTATTGCAGGAATACCACAAATTGGTAAACGGAATGAATACACAACTCCAGCTAACGAGATGGGTAACATGAATGGTAATATTGCTGAAATTGTTGCCTTAAATGCAAAAGCAGACACTACTGAACGAAATAAAGTAGACAGCTATTTAGCTTTAAAATATGGCATTACCTTGAATAATGGAGCGAGTAGCTATGTGGACACTGCTAGTACCCCAGTATGGACAGTAGATGCTACGTATAAAAACAATATAGCTGGTATTGCTCGTGATGATGCAGAGGCTTTATATCAAAAACAAAGCCGCAGTATCAATGCAGGAACACAAGTAGTGATTGGGCTTGACACACTTGTTGATACAAATAGTGCTAATAATGGTACGTTGACAGATAAACAATATTTAATCTGGGGCGATAATGGGGCAGCATTGAAATTTACAAAGCCAGTCGGCACAACAGATAAGAACCATGCTGAACGTATTTGGAAAGTACAAAATACGGGTGGTGTTGGTGAAGTAAATATTGCGATTCCAAAAGCTTCTGTGCCAACTGGTACAACATTATTAGTGGGAGCAAGTGAGACAGATTTCACTACTGTTACACCTCATCCAATGACAGAGGTGACCGTTGCAGGTACAGATTACTATGTTACAAAAGCGACTTTAGCTAATGGTCAGTATTTCACGTTTGCAGCGGATGTACCTGTACCGCAAAGCGTGAAAGTGGAAGAAATCACAGCGAATCAAAATCAAATTGCCGTGACATTTGATAAAGACATCAAATTAACAGCTCCTGAAGCAACTGGGTTTACTGTGACTGTAGGTACTGAAACAATTACACTTACGAATGCCGATCTTAAAGTAGATCCTGCAAATCCAAAACGACTACTGATTACATTACCAACAGGGACAGATGCGACTGGTAAATCCGTAAAAGTGGCGTATGATGGACAAGGCCATTTAACAGGCACAAATGATGTTCCTGTAAATGAATTTAATAAAGATTTAACACTTGTTGATAAAACAGCGCTTAGCAATAAAATCACAGAAGTAAAGGGCTTAACACAAACAGACTACACACCAGATAGCTGGAAAGCATTACAAAACGAATTAACAAAGGCGAAAGCTGTATTTGATAACCCAAGTGCCACACAAGCAGAGGTAAATGCGGCATTACAGGCATTAGAAGATGCACAAAATGCCTTAAAAGCACCAAAACCAACAAGTGTGGCACTGACACAAACTGTAACAGACGGCAATAAAGTGACACTGACATTCAATCAAGAAGTAGAGCTAACAGATTTAACAGGCTTTACTGTCATGGTGGATGGCACGCCAGTAACACCAACAGTTGAAGTTGATCCAACTGACAATAAAAAAGTGATTTTCACATTACCGAATGGGACAGACGTGACGAATAAAGAAGTGAAGGTTATTTATAATGGTGCAGGAAATTTAAAAGGTAAGGGAGCGACAGGTGCGCTTGTAGAGAATTTTGAAATGGTGGCAGAGGACCCATACAGCGCAGCGTTCCAAATTACACAGCCAGATGCAGTGACAGCTAATCCGCAGCCGACAATTGGTGGGAAGGTGGCTGTAACCACAACGCCATCCACAGTAACAATTGTCTTGAAAAATGACAAGGATGAGTCTCTGTTGGTAGATGTGGCGGCAACAGTCGACCCAGTAACAGGTGAATGGACATTTACACCACCAACAGATTTACCAGATGGCATATACACAATCATTGCAACAGCAAAAAATGGTCAACAAACGGTAACAAAGAAACATACATTTACAGTGGCAACACAGCCAGTAGTGGATAAAACAGCCCTACAAAATAAAGCAAAAGAGTCCGAATTACTTATCGGTGAAAACTATACATCAGAGAGCTGGACACAATATAAGATTGCTTTACAAAAAGCGAATGAAGTATTAACAAATCCAAACGCAACACAGGAAGAAGTCGATACAACACTAGCCAAATTAACAACAGCACAAAATACACTTGTGAAAATAGGCAAAGGGTTAGGCACATTAACCCCATCCACAGGTACGTTAAGTCCAAGCTTCCAAACAGGTGTAACAGATTACACAATGACTGTGGGCTATCCAACAGCTGTTATTGACTTTACAACGATTCCAGTGGAAGCTGGTGCGTCAGTGACGACAACCGTTAATGGACAGCCAGGCAATATTGGACAAATTCCATTGCGTATAGGCGAAAACATACTTGTCATTACAGTAAAAGATGCAAATGGTAACGAGAAGCACTATACAGTGAAAATCTACCGTCAAGCCGATACATCTTACCCGGGTGGAAATTCTGGTGGCACAACAACACCTACATCACCCGTAACACCGACACCAGGTGAAACAAAAACAAAAATCCAAGTAGAGCTTGAAATCGATGGGGAAAAACCACTAGAAAAAACAACCGTAGAGATCGAGCGTACAAAGCATGCTAATGGCGATATCACGGACTTTGTTGCTCTAACAGAAGCCAATGCAAAAGAAGCTGTGGCAAAGGCAAAAGAAATCGGTAACGATATTGCGCGTATCGTATTGCCAGATGTCAATGATGAGGTGAAGGAAGCGAAAGTTGAAGTTCCAAAAGAGTCCTTGAAGTTACTACGCGATAACGGCTTATCTTTAGAAATTTCATCAGAAAACGGACATATTGCGATTCCAGTGAGTTCGATGGAAGGTATTGACGATAACTTCTACTTCCGTTTAGTACCTGTGAAGAAGGAAAGTGAGCGTCAAGCTATTGAAGAGCGTGCACGTGCAGAGCGCGTTGTACGTGAGACACTTCAAAGCAATGATGTGCATGTAGTGGCACGTCCAATGACAATCGAAACGAATATGCCAAGTCGTCCTGTACAGGTAACATTGCCATTAAAAGGCGTGAAAATCCCAACAAATACAGCAGAGCGTGAGGCATTCCTTAAGCAATTAGCCGTATTTATTGAACACTCCGATGGGGAGAAAAAAGTGATTATCCCTGAAGTGGTAACAATGACGAAGGGTGAGCTAGGCCTACGCTTTACAGTGGAGAAGTTCAGTACATTTACAATTATTCAGGTGAATAAAGAAGAAGAAACAAAATCACCTGTAGAAGTAAAAGAGCATGATGCCTATATTAAAGGCTTCCAAGATGGTACATTTGGTCCAGAGAAAAACGTAACACGTGCTCAAGTGGCAACAATGATTGCGCGTATCTTAGGCTATACAGATGGTACAGTAAATACTGCACCATTTAAGGATATTCCAAGCGATCATTACGCAGCGGGTGCCATTGCCTTTGTCAAAGAGCGTGGCATTATGAATGGCGATGTCAATGGCAACTTCCGTGCAAGCGAAAACATTACACGTGCACAAATGGCAACTGTAGTGGCGAACTTTAAGCAACTGCATATCGAAGAGAATGTAGCGATTACATTCAACGATACAAAAGGTCATTGGGCACAATGGATTATCGAAGCAAATCGTGCGGCAGGCATCATCAACGGTCGTCAGGATGGTAGCTTTGCGCCAGACGAGCATTTAACACGTGCTCAAGCTGTGGTCATGATGAACCGCATGTTCAAGCGTGGTCCGCTACATGGCGTGACAGCACCAAGCTTCCCAGATGTAAAAGCAACACACTGGGCGTTTAACGAAATTGAAGAGGCAGCGAATCCTCATGCATATTTCATTGATGAAGAGGGGCAAGAGCAGATTAATTGAATACGTTTGGGCAATTACAGGCTAAGTACTTTTTAGCCTGTTTTTCAGTTATTTATGGGGAAATAAATAAAATTATTAATTGATTGAAAAGAATTTTTTTGTAATAAATAGATGATCTGTTCAGATTTTGTTCAGGTACCCCTTGATAGACTAAATAGTAAAGTTATGAAGCCAATATTTAGCGAAGGGGAGAACAATAAATGAAAAATAGTACAGCACTTTATGACAAACTATTTAGAATAGCGATGGTTACAGTCATGGCAAGTAGTGCAGTGGCAGTTGTAGCACCAGACAATAATGATCGAAAGTAAGGAGCCAAGTATTACAAAAATAGCACTTCAAGCTGAAAATACTAATGGCTTCATCATGTCAGAAAACAAGGTTGAGCTAACATTTAACAAACCATTTGCGTCATTTGATGAAATAATCATTAATGGGTAAAACATTACAGAAGGGACTTGGAATCTAACTCTTACAAAGTGGACTAGTAAGTTGATAGGAAATGTCACTTCAGGAGATACAGTGACTGTTACTATTTTAACTGACAAACATCAGAATGTAACACCACAAACAGAGGAGTCATTTTATGTAGAAGCTAAAATTGCTAGGAAACCGGTATTTTGTATTTCAACAGTACTTACAGGAACACTCACTTTAAATAATTCACCAATTACCGCAAAAGGTGCTAGTACTCCTGGGGTTGCATTAAATCTTCCTGCAGGGCATTCAGTAAATGTAAATACAGATGCTAATTCTACTTTAGAGGAAGGGTTAAAGTAGTTCTGTAGCGCTTGAGCTGTTTAAAAGATGTATTTTTGACGCACTTTCTAGCTTAGTGATATATATGGCAACCTTGTGAGATTTTCTCGGAGGTTGCTTCTTTTTAATCTTTCCCCATTCTCTTTAAAGTATTTATAATATTATAATAACTTTAGTGCTATTATTTTAAAAATTAAAAATTAACAAATATAAACAAATGGCAGGGGCATGAGTATGAAAAAGAATTTTTTAATAGCGATAAGTATTATTATGTTATTTGCCATTGTTATTATAATCGGGAATGGACATTACTTTTTTGAAGATGATGCCCCGATCGTGAAACAGGGGATGGCGATTGTGTCTAGTGAACAACTTGAAAATAATAGAACTATTAAGCTTAATGGAGAGTGGTCCTTTTATCCAAATTTACTGCTATCGCCCCAACAGTCATTAAATGACTATACAGATCAACGGATATTTTTAAAAGTTCCTGATAAATGGGAGGGGAATTTTCAATTTAATGAAGATGGTCCTATTGTGGGTACATATCATATTTCCATAAAAGTTCCAACAGAAAGACAATATGGTTTATTTTTTAGATATATACACACATCTAGTCGAGTGTTTATTAATGGTATGGAGGTTGGGGGAAAAGGAAATCCAAGTACATCTTTTATAGAGTTTCAATCAGAGAATGATGATAAATTTATTGTCATTGGACAAAGTAAGGAGCAAGTACTTGATATTTTAATACAGGTAGCTAGCTATAATCAGTATCCAACTTCAGGAATTGTGTATCCTGTTGAATTTAGTACAACTGAAAAGATACAGAATTTTTATGATCAAAAAAAATTGAATGATATAGTAGCGAGTATGGGTCATATTGTCTTTGGTATCATCTATCTGATTAGCTACGGACAAAATCGCAAACGAAAAGAAGAATTGTATCTTGGGCTGTTTATGATACTAATGGGTTTTTATTTGTCCTTTATTAATATGAAAATTTTCTTTCAGATTGTTCCCATAGAATTGATTAATAATCAGCTACGTTTACAACTCGGCATCGTCCCACTCGTAAATATGTGTCTGACACTTTTTCTTTATACTATGTATCCACAAGTGGTAAAGAAGAAAGTGGTTTATACATTTGTTATTTTTCTAGGTTTTACTTTTTTGATCTATGGTATTTCTAATCCTTTTTATCTCGATAATAGTGAAGTGACTGAACAAGCTTTGGTTATTCTACAGATCACATATATAGCTTTTGTAACACCAGGAATTATCTATATCGCATTAATTTTAATTCGTATTATTTTAAGGAATTTAGAGGGAGCTTCTTATGTATTAATTGTCTTTGTAGCGATTTGTTGCTATGCGTTCTTAATTATCGTTAATTTTTTAACAGAAATACCGGTTGATTATAGTGAGTTAGTGCTTTTCTTATGTGTATTAGTAGGCTTTTCCTCATTATTAAACTATCGTGCCAATACTACTTTTATGAAACTAGAAGCTATAACAGAAGAATTGCGAACACATAATCAGATGAAGGATGAATTTTTACTGAAAACCTCCCATGAATTACGTACACCTTTAAATGGCATTTTAAATCTATCAAAATTATTAATGGAGGGTGCACAAGGGCCATTAAAACGAACTCAACAAGAGCAAGTGATATTAATTCATAATATAACGCAGCGCCTAGGACATTTAGTGGAAGATTTATTGTTCTCATCCAATCATATGTCAGGTGAACTACGCGTTTCGCCTCGTACTGTACCTATAAGCATTATAAATGATGTAGTTACAGAAATACGTAGTGTAATGCCTGCAAATAGTTACGTACGATTACTCGTTGAAGTAGATATGACATTGCCACCCATGCTGACAGATGAATTGCGCTTTAAACAGATATTGTACAATCTATTACACAATGCTATCCAGCATACCGAAATTGGAGAAATTACTGTAACCGCTTATCAACGGCAGAAACATATGATTATCGAAGTAAGTGATACAGGAAAAGGCATTCCTGCTCAGGATTTAGAACGTATCTTTAATGCATTTTATCAGGTAAAAAATAATCACCATAAGGATGGTCTTGGATTAGGATTGAGCATTGCAAAAAATATTGTAGATAAATTAAACGGTGCAATTGATGTAAAAAGTACTTTTGGTGAAGGAACTACCTTTGCATTCACAATGCCGCTTGCCACAAAGGATCAAGCTGGTGAGGATAATTCACTTGCAATCATTACACAAACTTCAGCAGATATACTACAGCTTGAGCTACCGTTTATTCATAAAGGTAATGATAAAAAAATACTTGTTGTAGATGATGATCATATCAATATAAAGGTGTTAGCAGATGTACTGGCTTTAAAGGGCTATACAGTGATTGGTGTGGATAATGGTTTTGACGCTGTCGATTATATTAAAACGAATCAAGTGGATTGTATTCTAGTCGATTTAATGATGGAGGGAATGTCGGGCTATGAATTATGTAAGAAGGTGCGCAAGCATTATGATATGTTAGAACTTCCAATCATTGTTTTAACTGCTATTATGAAGCATTCTGATTTAGTGCTAACCTTGCAGGTAGGAGCAAATGATTATTTACAAAAGCCTGTAGCCATGGATGAATTGCTTTTACGAATCGAATCATTATTAGCTGTTCGACAATCATCAGTAGATGCAATTGAGGTTGAGATGAATCATTTATATTCACAAGTGACACCTCATTTTGTCTATAATACACTCAATACAATTATTGGTTTGAGCTATACTGATATGGATAATACAAGGGAGGCATTATACTCCTTAGCAACATACTTCCGCGCAAAGCTCAATGTTCACTATCGCAACAGCATGGTATTGGTTGAAGAAGAAATAGAGCTTGTAAAGGCATATCTTTATATTGAAAAAATGCGCTTTGGTGATCGTTTAACTATCAAATATGATATTGATGAATCTATACAACTTATGATTCCAGCATTATCGCTGCAGCCTTTAGTGGAAAATGCCGTTTTTCATGGTGTTTCCAAAAAGCCAGAGGGGGGGGCAATTGAGGTAAGTCTCCAGCGGGAGGGACAATTTGTTCGGATTAAAATATATGATAATGGAGTTGGTATACCTGCTAAAAAGTTACAACAATTAATGAATGAAGAAAGTTCGCGCATTGGTTTTACAAATCCACTAAAAAAATTTAAATTAATGAAAAATGCGAGCTTTCGTTTATATAGCGAGGAAGGCAAGGGGACAACTATTCTAATACTATTGCCGGAGGGTGATGGAGCATGAATATTATCATCATAGATGATGAAAGAATGGCTATTGATGTTTTACGTTTCAAATTAAATCAACTTACAGAGTTTCAGATTTCGATTAGAGGAACATTTACAAATGCAAATGATGCACTGGAATTTCTTAAAAAAGAATTGATTGATGTTGTTTTTTTAGATATAGAAATGATTGATGTGCATGGTTTACAGGTAGCGAAACAATTAAGAAGGAATCCATCTATTCAAATAATATTTGTAACAGCACATGCACAATTTGCAGTGGATGCATTTGACATAGAGGCAACTGACTATTTGTTAAAACCTGTTCATGAGAAACGACTTATTAAGGCGTTGATGAAAGCACAGCAGAAGTTGCAATTACAAGAAAATGTAATAAAAGAGGAGAAAGAGCATCTCTTATATGCACATACATTCGGAAGCTTTTATTTACAAAATGCACAACAGGAGGTTATGAAGTGGCGTACGAGGAAAGTACGAGAACTATTTTTATATTTATGGTTTCATCAAAAAAAGCCTATGTTAAATGTTGTCATAATAGAGGAGCTCTGGCCTGATTTAGAATTTGAGAAGGCAGCAAGTAATTTACATACGTCTATTTACCAGCTAAGGAAGCTTTTTAAGGAAAACGGCATTCAGGATCCAATTCAATTGGTCAATAACCATTATCAATTAAATGTGAAAATTGCTAGTGACTATGATAAACTGATTCATTTCCTAGAGCAGAAAAGGCATGATGAAATATCCATCCAGCAGCTTTTAAATTGCTATGAAGGTGAATTTTTAGCAGAGGAGGAGTACCCTTGGGCTATTCAAACCCAGCTGCGCTTAAAGCAAGGGGTTTTACATGTGCTCGAAATGTATATTACTACTACGGATTCCATTAATTCATTGCTAAAATTAAACTGTTTACAAAAGATGCTAGAGCTAGATGAGTTTAACGAAGATTATATGTTTCTACTATTAGAATTTTTAATTGGGCAAAACAAAAAACAGGATTGTATACAGTATTATAAGAGGATACAAGAGAAATTAGCGGAAATTGGTATATCAGTTCCAGAGAAAATTCTTAGTATTTATAATGCTTACATGATTCGTGTTTAAGGCAATCTTAATTCTTTGCTTTCTTCAACATAAATATGAGAAAATCCAAGTAGAAAGGGGCGAATTGGATGGATTCATTTACATTTTATAATCCAGTGAAATTACATTTTGGTGAAGATGCACTGGAGAAATTACCGAAAGAGTTAACGCAGTTTGGAAAAAAGGTATTAGTTGTATATGGAGGAGGCAGTATTAAGAAAAACGGAGTGTACAGCGCTGTCATCGAAAAATTACAAGAAGCGAATAAAATAATATTTGAATTGAGCGATGTTGAGCCAAATCCACGTGTAGAAACTGCAAGACTCGGCATTGATATTTGTAAGAAAGAAGCAATCGATCTTGTTCTAGCAGTTGGGGGCGGTTCAGTTATTGACTGTTCAAAATTAATAGTTGCTGGTGCTAAATATGATGGCGATGCATGGGATATTGTGAAGCGCAAAGTACTTGTAGAGGAAGCACTACCTCTTGGAACGGTTTTAACACTGGCTGCAACAGGTTCTGAAATGAATTCAGGCTCAGTTATTACAAACGCAGCTACAGAAGAGAAATTAAGCTGGGGCAGCCCTGCCGTTTTTCCAAAATTCTCTATCTTAAATCCTGCTTATACGGTGACGGTACCAAAAAATCATACCATTTATGGAATCGTGGATATGATGTCGCATGTCCTTGAGCAATACTTCCATAATACGACAAATACACCGATTACAGATGAAATGTGTGAGGGTGTATTGCGAACAGTCATTACTACGGCACCTAATTTATTACAAGACCTAGAGAATTTTAAGTTACGTGAAACGATTTTATTGGCAGGAACAATTGGATTAAATGGCTTCTTATCAATTGGTTCCCAAGGCGATTGGGCATCTCATAATATTGAACATGCTGTATCTGCCGTGTACGATATTCCGCATGCTGGCGGGTTAGCTATTTTACAGCCACACTGGATGCGTTTAAGTGTAAAAGTGAATCCTGAGCGTTTTGCAGGCATTGCAACACGAGTATTTGGAGTGGATGCGGCAGGAAAGACGTCAGAAGAGATTGCTTATGAGGGAATCGACCGTTTATCTGCATTTTGGACTTCTTTAGGAGCACCAAATCGTCTAGCGGATTATGATATTGATAATGAAAAATTCAATCAAATTGTTGAGCATGCTATGCAAAATGGACCATTTGGCAATTTTAATAAATTACAAGAGGAAGATGTGCGTACGATTTTACAAAATTCTCTTTAATATTGACCTAGATATGAGGCTACTGTTGTAGTCTCGTATTTTTTTGTGCAAAGGTTAAGGAAACTTAACCCAAAGTGTTGAAATTTGTCGTAGAAGTTTCTTTTGACCTACAATATAATTAAATAGACCGATACAAAAAAGAAAAAATACTTGAATTGAAAAAATTAGTATGAGAAAGGTAATGATTATATTAAGTTATTATTTTATTTCTGAATATTTTGTGTTTATTTTCGGGATATTTTTCATTTAATTGTATCAGGTTAGAGTAAATGACTGTATTTTGTTATAAAAAAATCTGTTTAAAATAGTAGATTTGTTGTCGTATTTAAGTACTTAATGTAGGATTGTTCAGAATTTGTTCAACTGGGTTTATTAAAATAAATACAATATTAAATATAGATTGGAGAGGGAGCAAATGTTGAAACAATTGCTTGAAGACCGAATTGTCACATTACGTTATATTGAGACGCCATTTCAGCAACATGTTTATAAAATGCAAAATTGTGTAGAAGTATTGGGAATTGAAGCGAAATCACTGCAAATTGAAAATGACCAAATAGTTGCAGGATACATCGTTGATCAAAGTATATTTTTCAAAAGTTTACGCTTTGGTCAAACGAATATTATCTTTACAGATGGTGTAAATAAAGCAATTGTACAATTATTTGTACGTCCTTCTGGTGAAATTATTGCAGAAGTGAAGCCTTATTTAGGTGATGCTGAAATTGTTCTAGCTTATTATCGAACAATCTTGGAAGATACAGCTATTGCAATAGATTTAAAAGGTGCTTTTAAGCATTATTTGGTAGCGCATCAATTGATGAATGTTGAAGATTCAATTGCAGAGGTCCATTACGAATCGATGCATCCTAATGTATTAAAAGATTCTTATGCTGGTAACTTTGTTTTAGGATGCCATACAGATGGAAGAGAAATAACTAATGCAGAGGAATATGCATTGGCCAATCGTTCAGCTACATTAAAATTTTCAAAAATTGTTATTCAACAGCAAGGTGTAAAAAAGATTATCGCATTAAAAATGTTATTAACGTTTATGATTACTAATCATGTTTTTGTTAGTAATGAGGAGTTACCAGACTGCTTAAACGAAGAAGTAATAAAAAGAAGTCACCTAAAGTCAGTATAAAAAACAGCCAACTGCCTGAAATATGGCAATTGGCTGTTTCTTGTTTATTCAATGGATAGAGGGCTATTGTTCAAAAGTTGAGTTAACAGGTCTATCGCCAATATGTGTCCATTCTAGTTTTCCATCATCCTCATCAAATAATATAGCTACTTTCGATACACCCTTCTGGCTTAAAATTACTTCTGTTAAATGGTCACGTACATCGTCTAAAAAGGCTAATGATAAGTTAGCATCTGCTTCAGCAACTAATTCTATATGTAAAAATTCGCCTTCTTTAATAACTTCTAAACGGACGATATCTTGAATGTTTGGATCATCCAAAACTAAATGAGCAATGTGATTCAGCATTTCTTCATCTGTTTCACCGATCACTCCGCGCGCATTATCAAGGAATACCTTGGCTACTACATAAAACATCATACAGCCGATAATCATTGAAACAAGCCCTTCAATATTTGCCCAACCTGTAAAATGTGCAATTAAAATAGCACCAAAAGCCAAGATGTTACCACCTGTAGCTACTAAGTCTTCCATAAATACTAATTTTGTCGCTGGTTTCGCTCGATTTAAGTAAGCAAAAGCTTTAGGAATGGTTGAAATGCCTGCTTTTTCCTGCCCTGCTTCATGTAAAATCTCTATAGCAGCTTTGGCGAGAACAGTTCCTTCTAACACAACCCCGATAAAAAGTACACCAAGTGCTATGAGCATTCCTTTAGATTCACCTGTAGGGTGGATAAAATGATGCCAGCCCTCTTTGACAGTTTCATAAGAAAGAATAGCCACAATAATTACCGCAAAAAGACAAACCAAATTGACTATTCGACCAAAGCCACTAGGGAACTGTTTTGTTGGTGCCTTTTTTGAGAGAGCAGAACCGATGTATACAAAAAATTGGTTTGCTGCATCACCTAGTGAGTGCATCATTTCAGCAAACATGGCGACATTACCCGTAAAGAAAAACGCAATGCCCTTAATTAATCCTAAGAATGCATTTACACCTGCAGCCAAAAGGGAGGGTTTATTACCGTCTTTTAATAGTTTTAATATTTCTGCCATCGTAGAATCCTCCAACTAGTTTAAAATTTCCATTTCGATTTTTTCTATATAAGATAAGGCGCGCAATGAACGATAAAATGACAGTAGGTTATCAGAGACGATTAATGATAGACGTAAATCTAATTCATGTAAAACATTCCCGTTATTTGGGATATCTTTAATGCGGATGTTCTCAATAATAATATTGTTCTCTTTTAGAAATTGTAAAAAGTCTTCCGTTTTCTCATCATTGTAAATCTGAACCTTCAATGATACTTCTCGCATACGAATTCGTTTTGGTCCTATTTTCATTAGGAAAGGCGATAAAACCTCAATTCCAAAAACAATAATAATAACAGCTAATGTTGCGTCCATATAGAATCCTGCACCAACGGCAATACCAATTCCTGCAGCTCCCCAAATCATTGCAGCCGTTGTTAAACCTGAGATACTATCGTTTCCACGTCTTAAAATTACACCCGCTCCAAGAAATCCAATGCCACTGACTACCTGGGCTGCCAAGCGAAGTGGGTCCATTGTGATATTAATGTCTGACCTTGGTGGCGTGGAGTACGCAGTTTCAATTGAAATAATAGTTAATAGACAGCTAAATGTTGCAATAACCAAGCTTGTTTTTAATCCTACGGGTTTCTTTTTTAATTCCCTTTCAATACCGATGACTAAACTTAATGTGGCTGCAATCACTAATTTTATGCCAACTTCATATGTAATCATATTTCCTAATAATATTTCCATACGCAACCCTCCACAGTTATTTCGTATTGCTAAGAGATATGCAAGCTGTCATTATTATATGTGCATTACATTTTTGTATTGTACATCACGAAAGTATGGAAGTATAAGTATTTTTTTAATGGGGGTGAGGTTTTATGGATAAACCTAAAATACATCCATATATCCCAATTTTTATTGGTGTTATTTCTGTATCCTTGTCAGCTATTTTTGTAAAATTAGCAAATGCAGAAGCGGGCATTATTGCATTTTATCGTATGTTATTTTCGGTTTTGATTATGGCCCCCTTGTTTTTTTGGAGATACACAAAAGAGTTACAACAATTATCAAGAAGAGATTGGTTATTCTCTTCTATTGCTGGCATATTCTTAGCGTTCCATTTTATTTTGTGGTTTGAATCACTAAATTACACATCTGTCGCAAGCTCTACAGTGCTGGTTACATTACAGCCTTTGTTTGCATTTGTGGGTACATATTTTTTCTTTAAAGAGAAAATTACGATGAAAACCATTTTTGCAGGTGCTATCGCTATTGTTGGAAGTGTTCTAATTAGTTGGGGCGATTTTAAGCTTAGTGGTACGGCGTTTTATGGAGATATGCTAGCTCTTATTGCATGTGTACTCGTTACAGCATACTTTTTATTTGGCCAGGATGTACGTAAAAGATTATCCCTTGTGACTTACACGATGCTAGTTTATGTTGTTAGTACAATTACCTTATTTATTTATGTTCTTATTAAAGGCGAATCTTTTGGTCCGTATCCTGTAATGGATTGGGTATGGTTTATTTTATTAGCGATAGTTCCTAATTTATTTGGTCATACTCTATTTAATTGGTCTATCAAATACGTTAGTACTAATGTAGTTTCCGTTGCGATATTATTTGAACCAATCGGTGCGGCTCTTTTAGCTCTTCTGATTTTTAAAGAGTATTTGATAGTCACACAATTGATTGGAGGATTAATTGTTATAATGGGAATACTTTTGTTTGTTATCGATGAGAAAAAGATTTTTAAGTTTTTTTCAAAAAACGCTTGATTTTTAAATTGCTATATTATATATTATTACTTGTCCTTAACAAGAAGGATGACTTGATAAAAAGATTTTAGAAAAAAGTTGTTGACTTCTTGTTGAATACAAGTTAAGATAATAAAGTCGCTGAAAATAATGGGCGATAAAATATGAACCTTGAAAACTGAACAAGCAAAACGTAATCAATCAAGTTTTTAGTAGCTAGCTTCTGCTGGTGAACAAAACAAAAATTTTGGACATCAAA
>NZ_JBNNMG010000085.1:0-19879 GCF_050272555.1 Lysinibacillus sp. NPDC047702
GAGACCCTGGAGCGAGCAACGCGAGTGAAGCGGCTCATCGGACGCCCCCAGGAAAGCACTCAGTCGGAACGGAGATCAACCCCTCGTTTTGAAAAGGGATATACTTTTTAATTTGTAACCTTGATTTCATTGACATAATAGTATTTCAACAACATAAAAACAGTATGATTATTTAAACATCATACTGTTTTTTTATTTATTGTGATAAAGGAGGTAGTATATTTAAGATTTTTAAAATAACAAAATTAAAATCAATATCACAATGATTCTATTAGCTTTGAGTAGGCTTGTAATGACTATATTATAATAGTGCTTAATTACAGGGGTTATTTGCAATATTTAAAAATATTGATATTACAATCTTATGTGTTGCAAAATATCTAGAAATTCTTTATACTAATAAACGGCTTAAATAAGCGAAGAAATAGTAGTAGTAAGAATATCAGCAACATTTAAAAGAATTTAGCGAAAAGACTTGCTTATTCTTTTTTTATTGTATATAATGTTGAATGTTGGTCTTTGACTGCGATGAAACGAGAGGTTGCCGACACACCCGGCCGCTTTGCCATGGCGGTGTGTGGGAAAATTTTCGTGGAGAATGTCTAGAAAATAGGCGAGAAGGAGGGAAAATAATGGCAAAACAAAAGATTCGTATTCGTTTAAAAGCGTATGATCACCGTATTTTAGATCAATCTGCTGAGAAAATTGTGGAAACTGCAAAACGTTCAGGTGCAAGTGTATCAGGTCCGATTCCACTTCCAACTGAGAAGTCTGTGTACACAATTCTTCGTGCTGTTCACAAGTACAAAGACTCTCGTGAACAATTCGAGATGCGTACGCATAAACGTCTGATCGATATCGTTAACCCAACACCACAAACTGTTGACGCGTTAATGAAACTTGATTTACCATCTGGCGTTGATATCGAAATCAAACTTTAATGGTAAAAAATATAACTTTTCAAAACTTACAGGAGGTGTGACAAATGGCTAAAGGAATCTTAGGTAGAAAAATTGGTATGACACAAGTTTTCGCTGAAAACGGCGATTTAATCCCGGTAACAGTTATCGAAGCTACTCCAAACGTAGTTCTTCAAAAGAAGACTGTTGAAACAGATGGCTACGAAGCAGTTCAAATTGGTTTCGAAGACAAGCGCATTAAGCTTTCTAACAAACCAGAACAGGGTCACGTAGCAAAAGCGAACACTGCTCCTAAGCGCTTCATTCGTGAATTCCGCAACGTGAACGTGGAAGAATACGAAGTTGGTCAAGAAGTCAAAGTAGAAATTTTCGCAGAAGGCGATGTAATTGATGTAACAGGAGTTACTAAAGGTAAAGGTTTCCAAGGTGTTATTAAACGCCACGGTCAATCTCGTGGTCCTATGGCTCACGGTTCTCGTTACCACCGTCGTCCTGGTTCAATGGGTCCAGTTGCTCCGAACCGCGTATTCAAACAAAAGAAATTACCTGGTCAAATGGGTGGCACTGTAGTTACAATCCAAAACTTAGAAATCGTGAAAGTTGATGCGGAACGTAACTTACTACTTGTTAAAGGTAATGTTCCTGGTTCTAAAAAAGCTCTAGTTACAGTGAAAACTGCAATTAAAGCTAAGTAATTACTTAAGGAAAGGAGGAAACAGGAATGACAAAAGTATCTGTACTTAGTCAAACAGGTGCTTCAGTTGGTGAAATCGAATTAAACGATGCGATCTTCGGAATCGAACCAAATGAAGCAGTATTATTCGACGCAGTAGTAGCTCAACGTGCTTCTCTTCGTCAAGGTAATCACAAGGTGAAAAACCGTTCTGAAGTTGCTGGTGGTGGTCGCAAACCATGGCGTCAAAAAGGAACTGGCCGTGCTCGTCAAGGTTCTATCCGTTCTCCACAATGGCGCGGCGGTGGTATCGTATTCGGTCCTACTCCACGTAGCTATTCTTATAAATTACCTAAAAAAGTTCGTCGTTTAGCTCTTAAATCTGCTTTATCAGCTAAAGTAGTAGAACAAAACTTCTTAGTTCTTGATGCTCTTACACTAGCAGCACCAAAAACAAAAGAATTCACAAAAATCCTTAAAGATCTTTCTTTAGAGAAAAAATCTTTATTCGTAACTGCTGACCTAGATGAAAACGTAGCATTATCTGCTCGTAACATCCCAGGTGTAACAGTTTTAACTGCAAATGGAATCAACGTTCTTGATCTATTAGGTCATGATAAAGTTGTATTTACTAAATCTGCAGTAGAAAAAGTTGAGGAGGTGCTTGGATAATGGAAGCACGTGATATTTTAAAACGTCCGGTCATTACTGAGCGTTCTTCAGAACTTATGGCAGAGAAAAAGTATACTTTTGAAGTAGACACTCGCGCAAATAAAACTCAAGTAAAAGACGCAGTAGAAGAAATCTTTGGCGTAAAAGTTGAGAAAGTAAACGTTCTTAACTACAAAGGTAAATTCAAACGCGTTGGCCGTTATGGTGGTTACACAAACAAACGTCGTAAAGCGATCGTTAAATTAACTGCTGATAGCAAAGAAATTGAATTATTCGAAATGTAATCCTTAATGGATTTATGATTTGAACACTCAAGAAGGAGGGAAAACACAATGGCGATTAAAAAGTATAAACCTACCTCTAATGGTCGTCGTAACATGACGTCATTAGACTTTGCGGAAATTACAACTAACAAGCCTGAGAAATCATTGCTTGAACCAACTAAACGCAAAGCTGGTCGTAACAACCAAGGTAAAATCACTGTTCGTCATCATGGTGGTGGTCATAAGAAGCAATACCGTGTTATCGATTTCAAACGTGTTAAAGATGGCATTCCGGCAAAAGTTGCTACTATTGAATATGATCCAAACCGTTCTGCGAATATCGCATTAATCAACTATGCTGATGGAGCAAAAGCTTACATCTTGGCACCAAAAGGTCTAGAGGTTGGTCAAACAATCGTGTCTGGTCCTGATGCTGATATTAAAGTAGGTAATGCATTACCATTAGCAAACATTCCAATGGGTACTACTATCCATAACATCGAGTTAAAACCTGGTAAAGGTGGACAATTAGTACGTTCTGCTGGTACTTCTGCGCAAGTACTTGGTCGTGAAGATAAATACGTAATCGTTCGTCTACAATCTGGTGAAGTACGTTTAGTGTTAGCTACTTGCCGCGCTACAATCGGTCAAGTTGGTAATGAACAACATGAATTAGTACACATCGGTAAAGCAGGTCGTAGCCGTTGGTTAGGTAAACGCCCAGAAGTTCGTGGTTCTGTAATGAACCCTAACGATCACCCACACGGTGGTGGTGAAGGACGTTCTCCAATCGGACGTAAATCACCAATGACTCCTTGGGGTAAACCAGCACTTGGTTACAAAACTCGCAAGAAGAAAAACAAATCGGATAAATTTATTATCCGTGGTCGTAAAAAATAAAGTGGTTAAACTACGGTTCTATGTGAGAGCCGTGGTGGAATCACGGAGGGAGGTTCCTACATGGGTCGCAGCTTGAAAAAAGGACCTTTTGTCGATGACCACTTAATGAAAAAAGTGGAGGCGCAAGAGGCTTCTGAGAAAAAACAAGTTATCAAAACTTGGTCACGCCGTTCTACAATCTTCCCGAACTTCATCGGTTTAACGATTGCTGTTTATGATGGACGTAAACACGTTCCAGTATACGTAACAGAAGATATGGTTGGCCACAAACTTGGTGAGTTCGCACCAACACGTGCTTATAAAGGTCACGGTGCAGACGACAAGAAAACAAGACGCTAATTTTGAGAGGAGGTAAATCCTAATGACACAAGCTAAAGCTATCGCTCGTACAGTACGCATTGCTCCTCGCAAAGTACGTCTAGTTGTAGACTTAATTCGAGGCAAGCAAGTTGGTGAGGCAGTTGCAATTTTACGTCATACTCCAAAAGCGGCGTCTCCAGTCGTTGAAAAAGTATTAAAATCTGCAGTTGCTAATGCTGAGCACAACTATGATCTTGACATCAACTCTTTAGTAGTTTCTGAAGTTTTCGTTGATGAAGGTCCAACATTAAAACGTTTCCGTCCACGTGCACAAGGACGTGCAAGCGCAATTAACAAACGCACAAGCCACATTACTCTAGTGGTATCTGAGAAGAAGGAGGGTTAATCCGTGGGTCAAAAAGTACATCCAATAGGACTGCGCGTTGGTATTATTCGTGACTGGGAGTCAAAATGGTACGCTGAAAAAGACTATGCGACTCTACTTCACGAAGACATCAAAGTGCGTAAATATATTGAAACGGCTCTTAAAGACGCTTCTGTTTCTAAAGTAGAAATCGAACGTGCTGCAAACCGTGTAAACATTACAATTCACACTGCGAAACCAGGTATGGTAATCGGTAAAGGTGGTACTGAAGTTGAAAATCTTCGTAAATACCTTAACGATTTAACTGGTAAACGTGTACACATTAACATTATCGAAATCAAACGTGCTGATCTTGATGCTCGCTTAGTAGCTGAAAACATCGCTCGTCAATTAGAAAACCGTGTATCATTCCGTCGTGCGCAAAAGCAAGCGATCCAACGCACAATCCGCGCTGGTGCAAAAGGAATTAAAACACAAGTATCTGGTCGTTTAGGTGGCGCTGATATTGCGCGTGCTGAACACTATAGTGAAGGAACTGTTCCACTTCATACTCTACGTGCTGACATTGATTATGCACACGCAGAAGCTGACACTACTTACGGTAAATTAGGCGTTAAAGTATGGATCTACCGTGGTGAAGTTCTTCCTACGAAGAAATCTGTGGAAGGAGGCAAATAATATGTTATTGCCTAAACGCGTAAAATACCGTCGTGAACACCGCGGAAACATGCGTGGCGAAGCGAAAGGCGGCAAAGAAGTATCTTTTGGCGAATGGGGCTTACAAGCTCAAACAGCTAGCTGGATTACTAACCGTCAAATCGAATCTGCTCGTATCGCGATGACTCGTTACATGAAACGTGGCGGTAAAGTTTGGATTAAAATCTTCCCACATAAACCTTACACTAAAAAACCTCTAGAAGTCCGCATGGGTTCTGGTAAAGGTTCTCCTGAAGGTTGGGTAGCAGTAGTAAAACCAGGAAAAATAATGTTCGAAATTGCTGGTGTATCTGAAGAGATCGCACGTGAAGCACTTCGTTTAGCATCACATAAGCTTCCTGTTAAATGTAAAATCGTAAAACGTCAAGAAACTGGTGGTGAATCTAATGAAAGCTAATGAAATCCGTGACCTTGCCACTTCTGAAATTGAATTAAAAGTGAAATCACTGAAAGAAGAGCTTTTCAACCTTCGCTTCCAATTGGCGACTGGTCAATTAGAAAACACAGCTCGTATTCGTGAAGTGCGTAAAGCAATCGCGCGTATGAAAACTGTTATTCGTGAAAGAGAAATCAGTGCAAATAACTGATAAAGGAGGTTTTCAAGTATGACTGAGCGTAATCAACGCAAAGTTTACACGGGCCGTGTCGTTTCAGATAAAATGGACAAAACAGTTACTGTTTTAGTTGAAACTTACAAAAAGCACAAGCTTTATGGTAAACGTGTAAAGTACTCTAAAAAGTTTAAAGCTCATGATGAGTTAAACACAGCGAAAATCGGTGATATCGTACGTATCATGGAAACTCGCCCGCTATCAGCTACTAAACGTTTCCGTCTAGTTGAAGTTGTAGAAAAAGCGGTTATTATTTAATAACTATTTCGGAACAACCAATTTCCGAAGGGAGGTAACCTAAGTGATCCAACAAGAAAGTCGTATGAAAGTTGCTGACAACTCAGGTGCACGTGAAGTTCTTACAATTAAAGTGCTTGGTGGCTCTGGCCGTAAAACTGCTAACATCGGTGATATCGTTGTTTGTACAGTTAAGAAAGCAACACCAGGTGGCGTTGTCAAGAAGGGTGACGTTGTTAAGGCTGTTATCGTTCGTACTAAATCAGGCGTACGTCGTAAAGATGGTACGTACATCAAATTTGATGAAAATGCTTGTGTAATTATTCGTGATGATAAATCACCACGCGGAACTCGTATTTTCGGACCTGTTGCACGTGAATTACGTGACAGCAACTTCATGAAAATCGTTTCTCTAGCTCCAGAAGTTCTTTAATTTCATGATAGTGCCAATCAAGGAGGTGCGACAGCATGCATGTAAAAAAAGGTGACAAGGTTAAGGTTATCACTGGTAAGGATAAAGGCAAAGAAGGCGTAATTCTTGCTGCTTACCCTAAACAAGATCGCGTTCTTGTTGAAGGTGTGAACATCGTGAAAAAACACGTAAAACCTAACCAATTGAATCCACAAGGTGGAATTGTAAGCCAAGAAGCTGCAATTCACGTTTCGAACGTAATGCTAATCGATCCTAAATCTGGCGAGCCGACTCGTGTAGGTTATAAAATCGAAAACGGTAAAAAAGTTCGTGTTGCAAAAAAATCAGGTGCAGTAATCGACTAATTAGTATAAATAGAAGGGAGGTACACACATGAGCCGCCTAAAAGAAAAATATTTAAGTGAAGTTTCACCTGCTCTTATGAGCAAGTTTGGATATAAATCAGTTATGCAACTGCCAAAGGTAGAGAAAATCGTTATCAACATGGGTGTTGGTGATGCAGTTCAAAACTCAAAAGCATTAGATGCAGCTGTAGAAGAATTAACAATTATCACTGGTCAAAAACCAGTAGTAACGAAAGCGAAAAAATCGATTGCAGGCTTCCGTCTACGTGAAGGTATGCCTATCGGTGCTAAAGTTACATTACGCGGTGAGCGTATGTATGAATTCTTGGACAAATTAATCTCAATCTCACTACCTCGTGTACGTGACTTCCGTGGTGTTTCTAAAAAAGCATTCGATGGTCGCGGTAACTACACTTTAGGTGTTAAAGAGCAATTAATTTTCCCAGAAATCGATTACGATAAAGTTTCAAAAGTACGCGGTATGGACATCGTGATCGTAACGACAGCGAATTCTGATGAAGAAGCTCGCGAGTTATTGACACAATTCGGTATGCCGTTCCAAAAGTAATCAAACAAGGAGGGCGAAAACGTGGCTAAAAAATCTATGATCGTTAAACAACAACGTAAGCAAAAGTTTAAAGTACAAGAATATACACGTTGTGAACGCTGTGGTCGTCCACACTCTGTATATCGTAAATTCAAACTTTGCCGTATTTGTTTCCGAGAACTTGCATATAAGGGACAAATTCCTGGCGTGAAAAAAGCCAGCTGGTAATCCCCTAATTTGGGAAGGAGGTAAATGTAATGACAATGACTGATCCGATTGCAGATATGCTTACTCGCATTCGTAATGCGAACATGGTTCGTCACGAGAAGTTAGAAGTACCAGCTTCCAACGTGAAAAAAGAAATCGCTGAAATTTTAAAGCGCGAAGGTTTCGTACGTGACGTAGAATACGTGGAAGACAACAAGCAAGGTATTATCCGTATCTTCTTAAAATACGGTAAAGATAACGAGCGCGTTATCACTGGCTTAAAACGTATTTCTAAACCTGGTCTACGAGTATATGCTAAAACAAATGAAGTACCTAAAGTATTGAACGGACTTGGTATCGCTTTAGTGTCAACTTCACAAGGTTTATTAACAGATAAAGAAGCTCGCGCTAAACAAGTTGGCGGCGAAGTTCTAGCATACGTTTGGTAATTAGCAATAAATGAATGGAGGTGCAACTAAATGTCTCGTGTAGGTAAAAAAATTATCGAGGTACCAGCTAACGTAACTGTTACTGTTGCAGCTGACAACAATGTTACTGTTAAAGGTCCTAAAGGCGAACTTGTTCGTTCTTTCCACCAAGATATGAAAATTGAGCAAGAAGGTAACGTAATTTCAATATCTCGTCCTTCTGAATCAAAAGAACACCGCACAAACCACGGTACTACTCGTGCGCTTCTAGCGAACATGGTTACTGGTGTTTCTGCTGGTTTCGAAAAATCTTTAGAGCTTATCGGTGTTGGTTACCGTGCGCAATTACAAGGTAAAAAGCTTGTACTTAACGTAGGTTACTCTCACCCAGTTGAGTTCACACCTGAAGATGGTTTAGAAATTGAAGTTCCTTCTAACACAAAAATCATCATTAAAGGTATCAGCAAAGAACGCGTTGGTGCTCTTGCATCTAACATCCGTGACGTGCGTCCGCCAGAGCCTTACAAAGGTAAAGGTATCCGTTATGAAGGCGAATATGTTCGTCGTAAAGAAGGTAAAACAGGTAAATAATGCTGCCTAAGCATTAGAAAGGAGTGACCCTTGTGATTACGAAACAAGATAAAAATCAGGTTCGTAAAAAACGTCATGCACGTGTACGTTCTAAAATTTCGGGTACAGCTGAGCGTCCACGCTTAAATGTATTCCGTTCAAACAAGAACATCTACGCGCAACTTATCGATGACGTAGCAGGCGTAACAATTGTTAGCGCATCTTCTCAAGAAAATGGTTTTGAAGGTGCTGGTAGTAATGTTGATGCTGCAACTAAAGTCGGTGAAACAATCGCAAAACGCGCTACGGAAAAAAATATTAGTGTTGTAGTATTTGACCGTGGTGGTTACTTATATCATGGACGCGTTAAAGCTTTAGCTGAAGCTGCACGTGAGAACGGTTTAGAATTTTAATAAGAAGGAGGGACACATTTCATGAGTCGTATTGACGCAAACAAACTTGGAGAACTTGAAGAACGCGTAGTTACTATTAACCGTGTTGCTAAAGTTGTTAAAGGTGGACGTCGCTTCCGCTTCACAGCATTAGTTGTAGTTGGCGATAGAAACGGTCATGTTGGTTTTGGTACTGGTAAAGCTCAAGAGGTTCCAGATGCTATCCGCAAAGCTGTTGAAGACGCGAAGAAAAACTTAATCGAAGTGCCACGCGTAGGTGGAACAACTCCACACTTAGTGCAAGGTCGCTTTGGTGCAGGAGAAATCCTAATTAAACCTGCTGCTCCTGGTACAGGAGTTATCGCTGGTGGTCCAGTACGTGCTGTACTTGAGCTTGCTGGTATTACTGATATTCTTTCAAAATCACTTGGATCTAACACACCAATTAACATGGTACGTGCAACTGTTCAAGGTTTAGCTGAATTAAAACGCGTAGAGGACGTAGC
Source organism: Lysinibacillus sp. NPDC047702 (assembly GCF_050272555.1). NCBI lineage: Bacteria > Bacillati > Bacillota > Bacilli > Caryophanales > Bacillaceae > Lysinibacillus > Lysinibacillus sp. NPDC047702. Next base: position 9,106 of record NZ_JBNNMG010000085.1, read on the forward strand.
TAAATTACGTGGTAAATCAGTGGAAGAAATATTAGGATAAGGGGGGAAAGATAATGGCTAACAAATTAGAAATCACCCTTACAAAATCTGTGATTGGTACTAAACCAGCGCAACGTAAGACAATCGAAGCTCTAGGTTTACGTAAATTACATCAAACTGTTGAGAAAGCTGATAATGCAGCAACTCGCGGTATGTTAGATAAAGTAGCTCACTTAGTTACTGTTAAAGAAATCTAATTTCTAATTATTGAACAAGGAGGTGCCACCCACTATGAAACTGCATGAGTTAAAACCAGCAGAAGGTTCTCGTAAGCAACGCAACCGCGTTGGTCGTGGTATCGGTTCTGGTAACGGTAAAACATCAGGTAAAGGTCATAAAGGTCAAAACGCTCGTTCTGGTGGCGGTGTACGCCCAGGTTTCGAGGGCGGTCAGAACCCATTATTCCGTCGTTTACCAAAACGTGGCTTTACGAACATCAACCGTAAAGAATACGCTATCGTTAACCTTGACACTTTAAACCGTTTCGAAGACGGTGCAGAGGTAACTGCTGCATTATTACTTGAAACTGGTCTTGTGAGCAATGAAAAAGCTGGAATTAAAGTTCTTGGCAATGGAACTCTAAACAAAAAGCTTACTGTAAAAGCTCATAAATTCTCAGCTTCAGCAAAAGAAGCAATCGAGAATGCCGGCGGAACTACTGAGGTGATTTAATGTTTCAGACAATCTCTAACTTTATGCGTGTTCGAGATATACGAAATAAAATCATTTTCACTCTTTTATTGTTAATTGTTTTCCGAATTGGTACGTTTGTGCCAGTACCAAACGTGGATGCTAATGTATTAAAGGTAACTGATGAGTTGAACCTCGTTGGTTTCCTGAATACTTTTGGCGGTGGTGCACTGAAAAACTTCTCCATATTCGCTATGGGGATTTATCCATACATCACTGCTTCAATCATTGTTCAGTTATTGCAAATGGACGTAGTGCCGAAATTTGCTGAATGGGCAAAGCAAGGTGAAGTCGGACGACGTAAACTTGCTCAATTCACTCGCTACTTTACAATCGCTCTTGCTTTTATTCAGTCATTCGCGATGTCATTTGGTTTTAATAAAATGTATGGCGGATCATTGATTAAAGAAGAAGGAATTTTAACATATGTTACGATTTGTATTGTATTAACAGCAGGTACAGCATTCCTAGTATGGCTTGCTGAACAAATTACTGCACATGGTGTTGGTAATGGTATTTCTATTGTGATCTTCGCAGGTATTGTTTCCGCATTACCTACAAGTATCAACCAAATCTATGCACAACAAATCGAGGGTGCTGGTGATAAGCTATTTATCAACCTAATTATCCTAGGTTTACTTATTTTAATTTTGCTTGCAGTTGTTGTTGGAGTTATCTACATGCAACAAGCACTACGTAAAATTCCAATTCAATATGCGAAACGAGTTACTGGACGTAACCAACAAACAGGTGGTCAACAAACGCATTTACCATTAAAAATAAATGCTGCTGGGGTTATTCCGGTAATCTTTGCATCAGCGTTTCTGATGACACCTCGTCTGTTAGTCCCGTTCTTCGGTGAAAATAATGTGACAACATTCATTGAAAACACGTTCAATTATGAAAAACCTGTTGGAATGATTGTTTATATTGTTTTAATTATCGCATTCACATATTTCTATGCATTCGTACAAGTGAATCCAGAAAATGTGGCTGATAACTTGAAAAAGCAAGGTGCTTACATTCCAGGTATTCGACCTGGTGAAAGTACGCAAACGTATTTAACAAGCGTGTTATATCGTCTGACATTTGTCGGTGCGATTTTCTTAACTGTTCTTTCTGTAATGCCGATTTTATTCATGAACTATATGAATCTACCTGCCTCAGTGCAGATCGGTGGTACAAGTATTATTATCGTAGTCGGCGTAGCGCTCGAAACGATGAAACAGCTAGAGTCTCAACTTGTTAAACGTCACTACAAAGGCTTTATGAAATAATGTTGGTTTTTGGGGAACGTTCCATCGTTTCCTGAAATCAGCAAACCTTTTGTGGGAGGAATATTTCCTTATGAATATCGTTTTAATGGGTCTGCCAGGTGCTGGTAAAGGTACACAGGCAGATAAGATTGTTGAGAAGTACACGGTTCCTCATATTTCTACAGGCGATATGTTCCGTGCAGCTATTAAAGACGGCACAGAACTAGGCTTACAGGCTAAATCGTTTATGGATCAGGGAGCTTTAGTTCCAGATGAAGTAACGATTGGTATTGTTCGTGAGCGACTTGCTAAGCCTGATTGTGAAAAGGGCTTCTTATTAGATGGGTTCCCACGTACTGTTCCACAAGCTGAAGCTTTAGATGGCATTCTTGCTGATCTAGGCAAGGCTATTGAACATACGATTAACATTCAGGTTGAAAGAGATGAGTTAATCGCTCGTCTATCAGGTCGTCGTATTTGTAAAACTTGTGGTACATCCTATCATTTAATTTTCAATCCTCCAGCTGAGGAAGGAAAATGTGATAAAGATGGTGGCGAGCTTTATACACGTGCGGATGATAATCCTGAAACGGTTGCAAACCGTCTGGACGTAAATATGAAACAAGCACAGCCTTTACTTGATTTCTATGAAGCAAAAGGTGTGTTAACTAATATAGATGGACAGCAAGATATTAACAAAGTGTTTGCTGATCTTGATGCTCTATTACAGGGCAGCCGCAGCTGATACCCGGCTCCGGGCGCAGAATACTGCTTCCGCGGGAGGCATGCGGAAGCAACAACGAAACATAATTTTTTGAGAGTTGCAAAAGCATATTGTGCCCGGTATATATTTCTTTTAAAAAGTGCAACATTATTTTTAAAGGAGTATAATGGGTTTCGTGGAAGCATCTGTGTAACGGGTATGAATATCTCATCCAAGACATTCCGGTATTCGTGTAAACATGGGAGATTCAGTGCCCTATGCTGGTCCTGTAGATTCCGTGGATTGTGTGAAGCGAAACCAGACGAGCGTCTTTCAAACATCTCTCATACAATCCAAACATATGTTGAAACGAGGTTGCTTCTATAGTTGCAGCAGATATCCGTTTGATGTAACGATGAGAACTTTAATTTGCATATAGAGAGGAGACAGAGTAGATGGCGAAAGATGATGTAATTGAAGTCGAAGGAACAGTTGTTGAGACTTTGCCAAACGCGATGTTTAAGGTAGAATTAGAAAATGGACATGTGATTCTAGCACACGTATCTGGTAAGATTCGTATGCACTTTATCCGCATTCTACCTGGAGATAAGGTTACTATCGAGTTATCTCCTTATGATTTAACTCGCGGTCGTATCACATACCGTTTTAAATAATCTTTTGCGCTCCGGACTACTAAGGAGGTTAGGTTAGATGAAAGTGAGACCATCTGTGAAACCGATCTGCGAAAAATGTAAAGTAATTCGCCGACGCGGTAAAGTAATGGTAATCTGTGAAAATCCTAAACACAAACAAAAACAAGGATAATTCTGAAGGAGGTGCACAACGTACATGGCACGTATTGCTGGTGTTGACATTCCTCGCGACAAACGCGTGGTAATTTCATTAACGTACATTTTCGGTATTGGTAAAACTACAGCTCAGAAAGTATTAGCTGACGCAGGTATTTCAGAAGATACACGCGTACGCGACTTAACTGAAGATGAGTTAAACAAAATCCGTGAACAATTAGATTCATACAAACTTGAAGGTGACTTACGTCGCGAAACTTCATTAAATATTAAACGTCTGATGGAAATCGGTTCATTCCGTGGTATCCGTCACCGTCGTGGTTTACCTGTTCGTGGTCAAAATACGAAGAACAATGCGCGTACGCGTAAAGGTCCTCGTAAAACAGTTGCGAACAAGAAAAAATAATTGGTAAAGGAGGTTCCTTCTTAACATGGCTCGTAAACAACAAACTCGTAAACGTCGTGTGAAAAAGAATATCGAATCTGGTATTGCACACATTCGTTCTACATTTAACAATACAATTGTAACGATTACAGATATGCAAGGTAACGCTGTATCTTGGTCAAGTGCTGGTGCTCTTGGTTTCCGTGGTTCACGTAAATCTACACCATTCGCTGCTCAAATGGCTGCAGAGACTGCTGCTAAAACATCCCTTGAACATGGTCTGAAAACGTTGGAAGTAACTGTTAAAGGTCCTGGTGCAGGTCGTGAAGCTGCAATTCGTGCACTTCAAGCTGCTGGGTTAGAAGTAACTGCTATTAAAGACGTTACTCCAGTTCCTCACAATGGTTGCCGTCCGCCAAAACGTCGTCGCGTGTAATGGGTGCGTCTCATATTGTATGAGAACATCATTTTTTGTACAGACTGTCTTGTGCAGATAATAAACGATACGTCATTGACGATCGAATCTATGATGGAAAGAACCTATACATTCGATGTTTTGAAGGAGGGTAAATGAAATGATCGAAATTGAAAAACCAAAGATTGAAACGGTGGAGATCAGCGAAGATTCCAAATATGGAAAGTTTGTTGTAGAACCGCTTGAACGCGGATATGGAAACACTTTGGGTAATTCTTTACGTCGTATCCTTCTGTCTTCATTACCAGGAGCTGCTGTCACTTCAATTCAAATTGACGGTGTTCTTCACGAATTCTCAACTGTAGAAGGCGTGGTAGAGGATGTAGCTTCAATTATTTTGAACGTGAAAAAACTTGCTCTTAAAATCTACTCTGACGAAGAAAAAGTTATTGAGATTGATGTAAAAGGCGATGGTACAGTTACGGCTGCTGACATTACACATGACAGTGACGTAGAAATTTTAAACCCAGATCTATATATTGCAACAATCGCTAAAAACGGTCATTTACGTATGCGTATGTATGCACAACGCGGCCGTGGTTACACTCCTGCTGATCAAAACAAACGTGAGGATCTTCCTATCGGCGTGATCCCGATCGACTCTATTTACACTCCAGTATCACGCGTCAATTTCCAAGTGGAAAATACTCGTGTAGGTCAGTCTTCTGACTACGATAAACTTTCTCTTGATGTGTGGACAGATGGTAGCATCGGTCCGAAAGAGGCGATTTCGCTCGGAGCAAAAATTTTAACCGAGCATCTTAACATCTTCGTTGGCATGACTGATGAGGCACAAACTGCTGAAATCATGGTCGAAAAAGAAGAGGATCAAAAAGAAAAAGTTTTAGAGATGACTATCGAAGAACTTGATCTTTCTGTTCGTTCTTATAACTGCTTGAAACGCGCTGGTATTAACACAGTACTAGAGCTTGCGAACAAGTCAGAAGACGATATGATGAAAGTTCGTAACCTTGGACGTAAGTCACTAGAAGAAGTAAAAGCGAAGTTAGAAGAGCTTGGTTTAGGATTACGCAAAGAAGACTAAGCGATTTAAACAAAACTTACAAGATCAGATATTTTTTTATAAGGGAGGGAAACATCCATGGGTTACAGAAAACTTGGTCGTACAAGTTCTCAACGTAAAGCGATGTTACGTGACTTAGCTACTGATTTAATCATCAACGAGCGTATCGAAACTACTGAGGCTCGCGCTAAAGAAGTACGTAAAGCTGTTGAAAAAATGATTACTTTAGGTAAACGCGGAGATTTACACGCACGCCGTCAAGCTGCTGCATTCATCCGTCGTGAACTAGTAACAACTACTGATGCAGAAGGTAACGAAACAACTTCATTTGCACTTCAAAAGTTATTTGATGATGTTGCACCACGTTATGCAGAACGTCAAGGTGGTTACACTCGTATTCTTAAAGTAGGTCCTCGTCGTGGTGACGGTGCACCTGTTGTTGTGATTGAATTAGTTTAACTTCTTGAAAGAAGTTAAAGCCTCCAGCGGATGTCACGGAATGGCAAAGAATTTCTTTGTGCAGGCGCAAAGCTGATTCCGGACACAATTGTGCCGAGGCATAATTGATTCATAAGAGAAGACAAGTGGTGAAGAGGGTGGAATCACCACCCTCTTTCTTTATAAATGATTTATACGACAAATAATTAAGCTGAGCGTTATGATGAGCGGGCACTGTTGTGTGGCGTCTCGTTTAGCTCTCCGCACCTCATTCGTGGAAACAAGGATTTGAGCACCCATGTTTCTTGTAAATGTAACGACTAGCGCATTTCTATTGAATGAGGTGCGCGCTTTTTTATTATGTAAGACAGCGCCAAATTGTGGTGCTTTTTTTAATATATGGGTCTGGGATTTACCATTCAACATGAAGTGGGCAATCTATGGTAGAGGCTCTTAAAAGATAGCATGTTCCGCTCAATAGGTGTAAAAGAGTGGGATAAGAATTTCTGAGTGATTTCTTGAAATAACTTGGTGAAAGTGGTTTTATCAATTTTCTTTTATCGACATAATGATTGTAGTAGAATTCATACATAAAACAGTGTAAGTTAGTTAGTAGAGCCGAGCATGTAGAGAGGAGTTCTAGAAATGCCTGAAATTTTATCATTAAATAATGTGACATTTTCATATACACCAGAAGATAATGAAAGCCGTAATGCTGTGGAGAATGTAAGTTTTGCTGTACAGGAGGGTGAATGGATTGCTATCGTGGGTCATAACGGTTCTGGTAAATCTACGATTGCAAAGCTAATGAATGGCTTGTTATATCCACAACAGGGCGATGTACGTATATTACGTGAAGTATTAACTGAAGAGAATCTTTGGAAGAGCCGTTCGCAGATGGGGATGGTATTTCAAAATCCAGATAATCAATTCGTTGGAGCGACTGTGCAGGATGATGTAGCCTTTGCTCTTGAAAATAACGGTGTACCATTTGAAGAAATGGTGAAGCGTGTTCATGCAGCACTAGATCAAGTAAAAATGAGTGATTTTTTAGATCATGAGCCCCATCACTTATCAGGTGGACAAAAGCAGCGCGTTGCCATCGCAGGTGCACTTGCGTTAAAGCCCAAGCTTCTGATCCTCGACGAAGCTACGTCTATGTTAGATCCACAGGGACGTGGTGAGGTATTACAGACAGTTCAAACTTTGCGTGCCGAAACTGGGTTAACCGTATTATCCATCACACATGATTTAGAAGAGGCAATGCTTGCGGATCGTATTCTTTTCATGAACGATGGTAAGAAATTTGCTGAGGGTACACCTGTAGAAATATTTGCACTTGGGGACAAGCTAGTTGAGCTAGGACTTGACCTACCATTTGCCATGAAGCTATCAAAGTTATTGCAAAAGGAAGGTGTTCCATTAATGGGACAACATATGACAGAAGAAGAGTTGGTGAATGATTTATGGACATCAAACTTCAACAAGTAAGCTATGCCTATGCACAAGGCACACCTTTTGAAAAACGGGCATTATTCGATGTAGATTTTGAAATTCCATCACATACGTATCAAGCGATTATCGGGCATACAGGCTCCGGTAAATCAACTATTCTTCAGCATTTTAACGCACTTCTAAGACCTACTTCTGGGGAAGTACATATAGGAGACCGTATTGTTGTAGCTGGCAAAAAGGCGAAGGATTTAAAGACCGTTCGTCAAAAGGTTGGTATTGTGTTTCAATTTCCAGAGCATCAGCTGTTTGAAGAAACCGTGTTAAAGGATATTATGTTTGGTCCTATGAATTTCGGTGTCTCAGAACAAGAGGCTGAAGCACGTGCAAAGGAACTTGTAGGCTTAGTAGGTCTACCAGGAAACGTACTTGAAAAATCACCTTTTGATTTATCAGGGGGACAGATGCGACGAGTGGCAATTGCAGGTGTATTAGCTATGGAGCCAGAAGTGATTGTTTTAGATGAACCAACGGCTGGGCTTGATCCTCGTGGTCAAAAAGAAATTATGGATATGTTTTATAAGCTTCATCAGGAACGAGGGCTTACGACAATTCTAGTTACGCATAGTATGGAGGACGCAGCTCGTTATGCAGATAATATTGTTATTATGCATGAAGGAAAAAACGTATTGAGTGGTACACCACAAGAAATTTTTAAAGATGTGGAGACATTAAAGAACTACCGCTTAGAGCCTCCTCGTATTGTACGCTTTCAGCAAAAAATCGAGCAAATGATGAAAAAGCCTTTCCAAAAAGTATGTTTAACGGAAGAAGAGCTCGCTACTGAAGTTGCTCGAATGCTACGAGAGGAGCGTGCAGAATCATGATGGAAAAAATGATATTTGGACGCTTCTTACCAGGAAGTTCTCCTGTTCATAAGCTTGATCCACGTTCAAAGCTAATTTTTGTCTTCGCGTTCATTATTATCGTATTTTTAGCAAATAATATAGCGACATATGCTATGCTTCTAGCTTTTACCTTACTCATTGTCTTCGTGTCGCGTATTCGTCTGTATTTTTTAATTAACGGTTTAAAGCCAGTACTCTTTTTAATGGCCTTTACCTTCTTACTCCATATCTTTATGACAAAGGAAGGAGCTCTGGTTTTTGATTGGAAGTTTATTAAAATTTACGAAGAAGGAATTCGACAAGGGATATTTATTTCGGTACGTTTTCTAGTATTGGTCTTTATGACATCTATCTTAACGCTTACAACGTCACCGATTTCAATTACAGATGGTATTGAAGTACTGCTGAACCCATTAAAGGCATTAAAAGTGCCTGTTCATGAGCTAGCCTTGATGATGTCTATTTCATTGCGCTTCATTCCCACGTTAATGGATGAGACAGATAAAATTATGAAGGCTCAAATGGCACGTGGCTCAGATTTATCCTCAGGACCGATAACGGATCGTATTAAGGCAGTTGTCCCATTGCTAGTTCCTCTCTTTGTCAGTGCCTTTAAACGGGCGGAGGATTTAGCAACTGCTATGGAAGTAAGGGGCTACCGTGGAGGAGAGGGACGCACTAGGTATCGTAAGCTTAAGTGGGATATGGGTGACACATTTGCACTGGTGTTATTAGTAGCAATAGCTGTATTGCTATTCTTCTATAGAAGTTAAAGGAGTTAGCTTTATGCGACGATTAAAAATAATTATTAGCTATGATGGAACACATTTTTCTGGTTACCAAGTACAGCCTGGAGAGCGGACAGTTCAGGCAGAGCTTGAGCGTGTTCTTGCCATTATGCATAAAGGGGAAAATATAAAGGTTACCGCAAGCGGCCGTACAGATGCGAGAGTCCATGCAACTGGACAAACATTGCATTTTGATACACCACTCGCCATTCCAATTGACAAGTATAGTAAGGCTTTAAATGTGCAGCTTCCTAGAGATATTCGCGTATTGTCAGCAGAGGAAGTGGCTCATGACTTTCATGCACGATACAGTGTGACTGGGAAGCGTTATCGCTATATTTGGTCTTGTGAACCTGTCCAAAGCCCATTTCGCAGACATTACACGGTTGAGACAAATGGTGTCAAACCCAATGTGGATGCAATGCAGGAGGCAGCAAAGGCTATCATTGGTACACATGACTTTTCATGCTTTTGTGCAGCGAATACAAGTGTGAAGGATAAAGTACGCACAATAACATCACTACTATTTGAATGGCATGGGGAAGAGCTTCATATGGTGATTGAAGGCACTGGCTTCTTATATAATATGGTTCGTATTATAGCAGGTACACTTTGGGAGGTTGGGGTAGGTCGACGTGCTATAGACAATGTAGCACTTGTAATCGCCTCAGAAGATCGTGATAAAGCGGGAAAAACCGCACCGCCACAAGGGTTATACTTAGAAAAAGTGTTCTATTAGTGATGTTCTATAATTCTGAACAACTTCACCAGGTGTTTAATGAAATTGCTTGACTTTAAAAGTCATTCATTATATGATAACAGATGGTATTTTCATTACCACCACAAATAAGCCCCGAAAACTTATAGTGTAGTTTAATGAAAAATAACGGTAATCGAATCGATTAGGAGGATATATACATGCGTACAACATTCATGGCTAAAGGTCACGAAGTAGACCGTAAATGGTTAGTAGTTGATGCAGAAGGCCAAACTCTTGGACGTTTAGCTTCTGAAGTAGCTGCAATCTTACGTGGTAAACATAAACCAACATTCACACCAAACGTTGACACAGGTGATCACGTAATCATCATCAACGCTGACAAAATCCATTTAACTGGTAACAAATTAGAGGGTAAACTTTACCGTCACCACACTCAATTTGCAGGTGGTTTAAAAACTCGTACTGCTGGTGAAATGCTAGACAAGTACCCAACAAGAATGATCGAATTAGCAGTTAAAGGAATGCTTCCTAAAAACTCTTTAGGTCGCAAAATGTTCGGTAAACTAAATGTTTACACAGGAACAGAGCATCCACATGCTGCACAAAAACCAGAAGCATACGAGCTTCGCGGATAATATAAATTAAGAGGAGGATATTACTTTGGCACAAGTTCAATACATCGGCACTGGTCGCCGTAAAAGCTCTGTAGCTCGCGTACGTTTAGTACCAGGTACAGGTAAAATTGTTATCAACAAACGTGAAATTGAAGAATACGTACCATTCGCTGCACTACGTGAAGTAATCAAACAACCATTAGTAGCTACTGAAACTACAGGAAGCTATGATATCCACGTAAACGTTAACGGTGGTGGATACACTGGTCAAGCTGGTGCTGTTCGTCACGGTATCGCTCGTGCTCTACTTCAAGTAGACCCAGATTTCCGTGCTGCATTAAAATCTGCTGGATTACTTACTCGTGATTCACGCATGAAAGAACGTAAAAAACCAGGTCTACGCGGCGCTCGTCGTGCACCTCAGTTCTCAAAACGTTAATATACCAATGGTTATCGGCTCTTTCCCCTGTCC
>NZ_JBNNMG010000086.1:0-19321 GCF_050272555.1 Lysinibacillus sp. NPDC047702
CAAAGACGATGAGGTAGATAGGTTCGAGGTGGAAGTGTGGTGACACATGGAGCTGACGAATACTAATCGATCGAGGACTTAACCAAAATGTTTGAGACATTCAATGCACCGTTTATCCAGTTTTGAAAGAATAATTCTTTCAATTTAATAAGTGAAGTGATGATGGCAAAGAGGTCACACCCGTTCCCATACCGAACACGGAAGTTAAGCTCTTTAGCGCCAATGGTAGTTGGGGGCTTCCCCCTGTGAGAGTAGGACGTCGCTTCGCTTATTTTTTTGTGGAGGATTAGCTCAGCTGGGAGAGCATCTGCCTTACAAGCAGAGGGTCGGCGGTTCGAGCCCGTCATCCTCCACCATTAAATTTATAAATAGTATATATCATTATCGCGGGGTGGAGCAGTGGTAGCTCGTCGGGCTCATAACCCGAAGGTCGTTGGTTCAAATCCGGCCCCCGCAACCAAAAAAGGTCCCGTGGTGTAGCGGTTAACATGCCTGCCTGTCACGCAGGAGATCGCCGGTTCGATCCCGGTCGGGACCGCCATTATTTTGCCGGTGTAGCTCAGTTGGTAGAGCAACTGACTTGTAATCAGTAGGTCGTGGGTTCGACTCCTATCGCCGGCACCATTCCCTTGGAGGGGTAGCGAAGTGGCTAAACGCGGCGGACTGTAAATCCGCTCCTTAGGGTTCGGCGGTTCGAATCCGTCCCCCTCCACCATTTTAGGGGCATAGTTCAACGGTAGAATAGAGGTCTCCAAAACCTTTGGTGTGGGTTCGATTCCTACTGCCCCTGCCAGGTATTGAGGTACTCGTTCATATACAGCTGTTATCATATATAGTGGCGATTGTGGCGAAGTGGTTAACGCATCGGATTGTGGTTCCGACATTCGTGGGTTCGATTCCCATCAGTCGCCCCATTTTAAAATTGGGGTATAGCCAAGCGGTAAGGCAACGGATTTTGATTCCGTCATGCCTAGGTTCGAATCCTAGTACCCCAGCCATTCATTTCTTAATTTGAGCCATTAGCTCAGTTGGTAGAGCATCTGACTTTTAATCAGAGGGTCGAAGGTTCGAGTCCTTCATGGCTCATCATTTTTATAGATACATATGCGCCCGTAGCTCAATTGGATAGAGCGTCTGACTACGGATCAGAAGGTTATGGGTTCGACTCCTGTCGGGCGCGCCATATTATGATTTCGGAATGTAGCTCAGCTTGGTAGAGCACTTGGTTTGGGACCAAGGGGTCGTAGGTTCGAATCCTGTCATTCCGACCATCTTTATTTTATTTGGGGCCTTAGCTCAGCTGGGAGAGCGCCTGCCTTGCACGCAGGAGGTCAGCGGTTCGATCCCGCTAGGCTCCACCATTTTAATATTTTTGGAGGTATACCCAAGTCTGGCTGAAGGGATCGGTCTTGAAAACCGACAGGCGGGTAACACCGCGCGGGGGTTCGAATCCCTCTACCTCCTCCATTTCGGGTCAGTAGCTCAGTTGGTAGAGCATTAGATTGAAGCTCTAAGTGTCGGCGGTTCGATTCCGTCCTGACCCACCATTATTTGCGGGTGTAGTTTAATGGTAAAACCTCAGCCTTCCAAGCTGATGTCGTGAGTTCGATTCTCATCACCCGCTCCAAAATGGGCCTATAGCTCAGCTGGTTAGAGCGCACGCCTGATAAGCGTGAGGTCGATGGTTCGAGTCCATTTAGGCCCATCATTATTCCGAAGTAGCTCAGTTGGTAGTAGCACCTGACTGTTAATCAGGTTGTCGCAGGTTCGAGTCCTGCCTTCGGAGCCACGGCCCGTTGGTCAAGTGGTTAAGACACCGCCCTTTCACGGCGGTAACACGGGTTCGAATCCCGTACGGGTCATCAAGCATGTAGCACAGTTGTGTGTTACATGCTTTTTTCTTTATGTATGTCAATCAATTGCCTTATAAAATAGTGAAATTATAAGCCAAAAATTATAATACCATCCTAAATGAAACCATGGTCATTTGAGAGGAATAATCATAGTGCATTAGAAAGTGCGATCCTGCACTAGATAGAGCCAATTAATGAATCTGTAGACAGTTCAAAGTCTGAGGTAAATAATTTTAATTTTATAAAGAAGAAATCATTTGTGTGGGTTAATTAAGCCTTGAAACACAAGGTGAAGACTTACAATTTAAATCATATAAATAAATGACCAGTACTCACTTTAAATGAGTAACTGGTCATTTTTGCTTACATCAACAATACATTATTTCTTTGCCTACCTATTAACATAATCAGATACTATGAGAGCACCTAAATGATTTGGTTTCTATACATTACTTTATTTACATTATGTCTTACGGTCTTATGACCAGCTTTAGTACCTTTACCAATAGCTATAAGCATAACATCTAAATACCTTTCGGAAATATTTAAGATTTCTTTTAATTTCTTAGAATCATAGCCTGACATAGTGATTGTCTCAAAACCAGCTTCATTTGCTAACAAAATTAATGACATTGACGCAAGACTTACATCTCTAGTTAATTCTAGTTCTAGATCTTCTTTAGATTTATTTTCATAATAATTTATGGCAGCATTCGCTAGATAATCTCTTAGTGATTCATCAAAATAACCTGCCTGAAAGCCTTCTTCATGTATCTTAATAATATTATCTTTATCAAATGCCTGATAATCACCTAACATAACAATTAATGTTGAAGCCTCTATCACTTGTTGTTGATTAAAGGCTATAGGCAATAATAAATTTCTTAAATCTGGTTCATCAATAATTAAGTATCGAGTAGCTTGAATATTATTTCCATTAGGTGACTTACTTGCACTTTCAATTAATGAGGTTAGAATTTCTGAACTAATTTTATAACTTGGATCATAATGTCTAACTGAACGTCTTTTTTCTAAAATATTTTTTACACTCATTTTATCAACTCCGAAATTTTATTTATTGCACCTTTAATTATAGTAAGCAATAATAAATAAGAAAATAACGCACAAAAATGTGGTATAGCCACTTTTAAGTGCCTATTTAGGAGGAAAAGCACAAGCACATGGTTAACTATAATACTGGAATCAACATTTTTATGAACATTGCAGGTGGAAAGTGGAAATGTCTGATACTCTTTTTCTTGAGCCAAAAATCAGTAAGGACAAAAGAGTTTTACGAATTTATACCTGGAATTACACAAAAAGTCCTAACAGATCAATTGAAACAGTTAGAAAGAGATGGACTTGTACAAAGAGAAGTATTTAAAGAAGTACCTCCAAAAGTGGAATACAGCTTAACTGATCTAGGAAAATCATTTGTACCAGTATTAAACACAATGTGTGAATTCGGTAATACGTATGCACGTATAAAAGGTATAGAGAAAGATCAACAAATTTATTGTGATACGTTCCTTAGTTCTCAAAACGAAAATATATAGTAATTGTCACTTGTTCCTAAGTTGTTCCTTTTCAATATGCTTGATAAATTAGCTCTTGATATTTTATGGAATTACATGACAGCCTCTATAAAACTATTTCATATAAGGTTAAAGGTGACTGTATATAAAGAGGGGAAAAGTGACCAATATTATTACACTATAATTATATTGGTCACTTTCATTTTTAGCGGTTAAGTGACTATCAGTATTAGTAGTCATTCTAATAGCATTGTGTATCTAACTGCTCTATATTATTTTGAAGTTAACATTTCTGCGAATTAGAAATGAAGTGAATGAGTGTGCGTGGAATTTCTTTTGTTTAACTATAATTTTGAGACTACTTTATTCCAAGCAACATCTATTGCAGATGAGCGTGTAGGAACTAGCCGTATTAATGAAAATAAAATCAATAGGTTAACATTTTCAGCTTTCAAAGGATTAAGTAAATTTCCAATAGCTTTTTTTATTCTAATACCTCATCAATAAAGGTTAATGACCAGCAAGCTAATTTTAGCCGAGCTGGTCATCTTTTTTGTATTTGCTAGGATGGAATTACCTATGTAATATATCCAATTAAAATACAAAATTTTCCAATGATAAGTGGAGTTGTGTAGAAGTTGTATAGACCCATGTGATAACCTTTACTTGTTTTCTAGACTAACTTTTAAGGAGGGGATGTTATGAAAATTGTGATAGTAGATGATGAAAATCAATCATTAAAAAGACTAAAAAACTTACTTAAAAAAAGTAATGTCTCGGAAGTCGACATAGTTGGAGAATATACAAATTTTCTAGAAGTGGTTGCTCAAATACAAACAATGCAACCAGATGTTGTATTTTTAGATATAGTAATGCCTGATATGGACGGCCTAACACTTGGTAAAAGGGTTCGGGAACTATTACCAAACATAGAAATTGTCTTTACTTCAGTCTTTGACAAATATGCGATAGAAGCTTTCAATTTGCATGCCATAGACTATCTATTAAAGCCTGTGCAAAAGCCACGTTTACATAAAACATTGGAACGACTTCAAAAGATTATCGAAAAAAAACAACCAAACACAACTAGGCAAAAAATGATTCAACTGTTAGGAAGTATAAAGGTAGTAATGCCTGATGGAAATGCGCAAGTAATGAAGTGGCGCACATCAAAAGCAAAGGAATTGTTTACTTATATGCTTACCCATCGCAATGAAATCATTCAACGAGACCTCATTTTGAAGCTGCTTTGGCCAGAAATTGATATGGATAAGGCCTCTAAGCAGCTTTACACAGTTATTTATACCATCCGTCAAACTTTGGAGAATTATGGATTAGACGGAGTGGAAATTTCCAGTCCATTATTGAAATCAGGCTATCAGTTATTATTGAAAGATGTGGAAATCGATGTGGAACAATGGTTAACACAATTAAAGTCTTTACCTCCGCTTGAATTGACTACAATAAGGGCACATGAGCAGGTATTCCAAGCCTATTCAGGCAATTATTTGGGTGATAGTGATTATTTATGGTCAAAAAGCGAAAGGGAACGACTAAGACGTTTATGGTTATACCATGCACAACAATTAAGTAAATATTATATTAAAAATGAGAACTACTTTGCTGCTGTAAAGGTGCAAGTAAAGGTTCAGTCATTTTTCCCTGATGAGGAAGAAAGGTATTTTACCTTGATGAAGCTCTACGATTTACTGAGCAATGCAGCTGCTGTTGAGGAACAATACTGGTTATTAAAGAAAATGCTAAAGAAGCAAGTAGCAATGGAGCCAAGTGAGGAAATTGAAAGATGGTATCAAAAATGGAGACAAATGAGCGCGATTTTGCAGGTGAAAATTTAGATTAATATGTTATTTAGTATGAGAATGAAGAGGATTTGGAATTAATCGATCTAAAACTTAAAAAGCGGTTCTCATGACAACTCTCTTAGCGCATAGATTCTTCTCTTCATAACTCACTCCTCTTTAAAACTGTTCAACTTTGTTTAAAAGAATTTTTTCCTTTTTTAATAAAAAGATATTTGATATTAGTTAATTATATATTTGTTTAATCATAAAAAGAAATCCAATCAGCTGTCCTATGAAAGCTGAAGACTTGTAAAGTTAATAGAAATTTTGTGAGAAAAAAGGTGATGTGCAATAACGACATTGCCTATTTTTTATGTTGTAGAAGTTGTATAACCAATGTCAAAAGAGCACATTGTGCCAAATTTCTGATGTAAATATTTTGTATAGGTCGATGTTCTATAGTTAAGTGTGAGGAAATATTGAAAAACCTCAGATTTTTGGAGTTAATTTAGTTCATAAAAGGAGGATGAGTAGCTCTTTACTAAGAATTTTATGGCACTTTTTCAAAGAATGGAGGAACAAACATGCAAACTAAAAAGCAACAAAAATGGTGGAAACGCTCCCTCAACGCATTTCTTGCCACAGCACTAGTCGCAAGTAGTATCTCTTTTGTTGGTGTTCCACAAAAGGCAAAAGCAGCAACAAATGATACACCAATATCATCCCCAGCTGGTGTAGATGGTGCAGTTTTATGGCTTCGCCCCGATAAGGGAATTAGTGTTGAAAGTGGAAAAACAGTATCTGAATGGCAAGATCAAAGTAATGTTGGCAATCATGCTACACAGAGTACAACTACTCTGCAACCAATGTACCGTAATGATGCACAGTATAATGTGAATTTTAATCCGATGTTAGAGCTGAATAATAAGTATTTTGATCTTGATGTCAATAAACTTCCTACGGGTAATTCATCACGAACAATTGTAGCTGTAGCAGCATCAGAGAACAATACAGCCGATAATCGTTATATCATTTCATGGGGAACTGCTTCTGGGGGTAATATGATAGGCATGCTCCAGCTTAGTGGAACCACAAAAGGTGCGATGTCTATTTATGGAGGCTCGTTCTCAAGTGAGGATGGTTTCTGGCAAAAAAATGTGCCAAATGAACTGGTGGCAACATACGATGGTACGAATGGTGCGTTATATAGCAAAACGACACAAATAGGTAAAGCACCTCAGAGCTGGAATACCGCTAAGACACAGGCACGAGTAGGACGTATTATTGGAAGTGGTCGACCAGAAGAATGGATAGGAACAATTGGCGATATTATTGTGTATGACCGTGCTCTGGATGATACAGAACGCAAACAAATAAGTTCATATCTTGCTATTAAATATGGCTATACACTTGGAGTTGAGGGACTTTCTACGAATAGTAAAAAGGCAGATTATTTAGCTTCTGATACAAGCGTACTATGGAACGCAACTACAAATGCAGCGTATTATCATAGCATCGCAGGGATTGCGCGTGATGATAATGGTGGATTATTGCAGAAGCAAAGTAACAGCACAAACCCTGGTCATCAAGTGATTATTGGTTTAAGTGAAATTAGTGATAAAAACTCTAATAATGTAGCAACTTTTTCAACTGATATGCAATATTTAATGTGGGGAGATAATAATCAACCATTTACTTATACTAAACCAATTGGTGATAGAGCACATACTGAACGCATTTGGAAAGTGCAAAATAGAGGAAATGTTGGACAAGTAGAATTTGCCATTCCTAAAGCAGCCTTACCAGAAAAAGGAGCATTGCTAGTAGGGGATAGTGATACAGATTTTAGTGCAGCAAAAGAATATCCATTAACGTTAAAAACAATTAATGGAAAAGAGTATTATACAACAAAGTTAACGTTCACAGATGGTCAATATTTTACTCTTGTGACAACACAGCCTGAACTAGAAACAGCAACCCTAACACAAACAATCACTGATGAAAATAAAGTGACCTTAATTTTTGATCAAAGTGTGACTTTAACAGATTTAAATGGCTTTACAATTACGAAAGATGGAAAAGAGATTCCTATACAAAGTGTTACTCACACAATAGATGGTAATAAGATAATTTTAACATTACCAACAAATGAAAATGTTACAAATGAATCAGTTATTAAGGTGAAATATGAAAAAGACTCTGGTAACTTAAAAGGTAGCACAAATAATCTGCCAGTTGGGAATTTTGAAATAGAGGCAGTAAATTCATTTGCAACTTCTTTAAAAATCAACGAGCCAAGTACTACGATTGTAGCAAAGCCAAAACCGGACATAAAAGGTGAAGTTGAAGCTGGTTCAAATGTTGAAGTTGTGATAAAAGATAAACTAGGAAATATAGTACCAAATGCAGGTGGTATGGCTAGTGTTGATGGGAACGGCAATTGGACATATACACCTTCATTAGATTTAGCAATAGGTGACTATACAATTGAAGTGAAAGCTACAAAAAACGATAAGACAGTTACAAAAACAAAGCCATTAACAATTGTTGATAAAACAGCCCTTCATAATAAAGTAACAGAAATAGAAGGCTTAACACCAACACATTACACATCAGAAAGCTGGGCAAAATTACAGGAGAAATTAACTGAGGCAAAAGCAGTGTTAACGAATCCTACTGCTACACAACAAGAGGTAAATTCGGCATTACAGGCATTAGAAGATGCACAAAATGCCTTAAAAGCACCAAAACCAACAAGTGTGGCACTGACACAAACAGTATCTGAAGGTAATAAAGTGACACTGACATTCAATCAAGAAGTAGAGCTAACAGATTTAACAGGCTTTACTGTCATGGTGGATGGAACGCCAGTAACACCGACATTTGAAGTTGATCCAACTGATAGTAAAAAGGTGATCTTTACATTACCGAATGGCACAGACGTAACGAATAAAGAAGTGAAGGTTATTTATAATGGTGCAGGTAATTTAAAAGGTAAGGGAGCGACAGGTGCGCCTGTAGAGAATTTTGAAATGGTGGCAGAGGACCCATACAGCGCAGCGTTCCAAATTACGAAGCCAGACGCAGTAACAGCTAATCCGCAGCCAACAATTGGTGGGAAGGTGGATGTAACCACAACACCATCTACTGTGACGATTGTCTTGAAAAATGACAAGGATGAGTCTCTGCTGGTAGATGTGGCGGCAACAGTCGATCCACTAACAGGTGAATGGACATATACACCACCAACAGGTTTACCAGATGGCACATATACAATTATTGCAACAGCAACAAATGGTCAACAAACGGTAACGAAAAAACATACATTTACAGTGGCAACAACACCAATAGTAAACAAAGTACCACTACAGCAAAAGGTGGATGACGCTAAAAACTTAGTTGCAGGTGAGTATACGCCAACAAGCTGGGCACAGTATCAAGAGGCTTTAAAGAAAGCGAATGAAGTGCTGACGAATCCAAATGCAACACAGGGAGAAGTAGACAAAGCATTAGCAGCATTAACGGTGGCACAAAATGCACTTGTGAAATTAGGCAAAGGGCTAGGTACATTAACTCCATCTACAGGTACGTTAAGTCCAAACTTCCAAACAGGGGTAACAGATTACACAATGACAGTTGGCTATCCAACATCAGTCATTGACTTTACAGCGATTCCAGTAGAGGCAGGTGCTACAGTCACAACAACAGTTAATGGGCAGCCAGGCAGTATTGGACAAATTCCATTGCGTGTAGGCGAAAACATACTTGTCATTACAGTAAAAGATGCAAATGGTAACGAGAAACACTATACCGTGAAAATCTATCGTCAAGCTGATACATCTTATCCAGGTGGTGGGAATTCAGGTAACGGTGGTACGACAACACCAATAACACCGACACCGGGTGACACAAAAACAAAAATCCAAGTGGAGCTTGAAATCGATGGCGAAAAACCACTGGAAAAAACTACTGTAGAGATTGAGCGTACTAAGCATGCCAATGGCGATATCACAGACTTTGTTGCTCTGACAGAAGCCAATGCAAAAGAAGCTGTGGCAAAGGCAAAAGCAATCGGTAACGATATTGCGCGTATCGTATTACCAGATGTGAATGATGAAGTGAAGGAAGCGAAAGTTGAAATTCCAAAAGAATCCTTGAAATTATTACGCGATAACGGAATAGCGTTAGAAATTTCATCAGAAAACGGACATATTGCAATTCCAGTAAGTTCAATGCAGGGCATTGACGATAACTTCTACTTCCGTCTAGTACCCGTGAAAAAGGAAAGCGAGCGTCAAGCGATTGAAGAGCGTGCACGTGCAGAGCGCGTTGTGCGAGCAACACTGCAAAGCAATGATGTGCATGTGGTAGCACGTCCAATGACAATCGAAACAAATATGCCAAGTCGTCCTGCGCAGGTAACATTGCCATTAAAAGGCGTGAAAATCCCAACGGGTGCAGCAGAGCGTGAGGCATTCCTGAAGCAATTAGCGGTATTTATTGAACACTCCGATGGGGAGAAGAAAGTCGTTATCCCTGAGGTAGTAACAATGGCGAAGGGTGAGCTAGGCTTACGCTTTACAGTAGAGAAGTTCAGCACATTCACAATTATTCAGGTGAATAAGGTCGAAGAAACAAAACCATCTCTTGAAGTAAAAGAGCATGAAGCGTACATTAAGGGCTTCCCAGATGGCACATTCGGTCCAGAGAAAAACGTAACACGTGCTCAAGTGGCAACAATGATTGCGCGTATCTTAGGCTATACAGATGGACCAGTAAACACTGCACCATTTAAGGATATTCCAAGTGATCATTACGCAGCGGGAGCTATTGCCTTTGTCAAAGAGCGTAGCATTATGAATGGCGATATTAATGGTAACTTCCGTGCCAGTGAAAACATTACACGTGCACAAATGGCAACGGTAGTGGCGAACTTTAAGCAACTGCCTATCGAAGAGAATGTAGCGATTACATTCAACGATACAAAAGGTCATTGGGCACAATGGATAATCGAAGCGAACCGTGTGGCAGGCATCATCAACGGTCGTCAGGATGGTAGCTTTGCGCCAGAAGAATATTTAACACGTGCTCAAGCGGTGATCATGATGAACCGCATGTTTGAGCGCGGTCCGCTACAAGGCGTAACAGCACCAAGCTTCCCAGATGTAAAAGCAACACACTGGGCATTCAAAGAAATTGAGGAAGCAGCGAAATCTCATACTTATTTTATTGATGAAGATGGGGACGAGCAACTTTCAAAATAAGACATATAGCAAAAGCAGGCTAGGGGAAACCTTAGCCTGCTTTTTCAATAGAGACGGATAGACTCGACATCGCCCTCTCTTTATTTAGGAATTTGTAAGGAGATTGTTGTGCCTTGTCCAACCACGCTTTCTATGGTTAATTCTACGCCAAATAATTGTTTTAGGCGCTGTTGGGTATTGACGAGGCCCACGCTTCTTTTCTCTTTAGGACCATTGTTATCAAAGCCAACGCCATTATCGGAAATGGTTATGTTAAAGTGTTGCTCAGTCTCTACAATGTGAATTGTCACGGTTCCTCCTCCGCGTCGGGTAAAATGCCATGCTGGATGGCGTTTTCGACAAGTGTCTGTATGGACAGTGGAGGGACGGACAGTTCTATATTCTCAGGGATGTCCCATATTACTTGAACTTTATCGCCAAAGCGTATTTGTTCTATGGCAAGATAGGCACGAACGAGCTTTAATTCATAGTCGATTGGCACGACTAAATCGACATTTTGGAAATCGAAGCTCGTTTGTAGATAATCACTAAAGGCAAGTAGTAATTCTTCCATTTTCTCCTCATCTACACCATGTAAAGAAATAATAGAGTTCAAAGTATTGAAGAAAAAGTGTGGCTGAATTTGTGCCTGAAGCCATGCAGCTTCAATGCGCAGACGCTCTTCGCTAGATTGCTTCACTTGAATAAGAGCTTGAACACGTGATTTAAGCTCCATATATTCCATTGGTTTTTTAACATAATCATTGGCGCCACTTAAAAAGGCAAGTTGAATATCTTCACTTTGCTGTCGAGCTGTTAAGAACAATATTGGTAACTCTGAGATAGAAAGTTTTTCGCGAATGTGCTTGGCCAAATCATAGCCAGACATATGCGGCATCATAATATCAGAAATAACTAAATCATAGCTATTGTTTTGAAGCATATCGAGAGCCTCTACCCCACTTAAAGCTGTTTCAATTTCAAAGGAATCCGTTGAAAATGCATTGACAAGTACTTGTAAGTTTACAGCGTCATCGTCAACAATGAGAATTCTTGCATGGCTAGTTATTAAAGAGTTCGTTTCTGTAGTAGCAGCAATATTGTGTTCTCTCGAAAAATCATTTAAAAATGAATATTTGATGAATGCAGTGTCCTTCTCAACATTTAATTCACTGTCTTCCACATTCTGCGACTTCGCTATTGGTAATGAGAAAGTAAAGGTTGAGCCAACGCCGATAGTAGATGATACCGACATTGTTCCCCCGTGTAAGGAAACAAGCTTATGGCAAATGCTTAAACCTAATCCAAGGCCACCACCTATGGATGTCATTGTCGAATCCACTTGTTCATAGGGCTCAAATACGATTTCTTGCATATTTTTATCAATGCCAATTCCCGTATCTGTAACGGAAATATATAATTGTTTCCCAACTACTTCAGCATCAATCGTAATGGAACCTTGTTCAGTAAATTTAATGGCATTATGAATTAAATTCGCAAAAATTTGAATAAGTCGTGTCTCGTCGGCAAAAACAAATGGTGAATTAATAGGTATTCGCACAATAAGTTCAATTGGCTTTCCTTTCAGCATAAAACGAAACATATTACTGACCCCACTTGCGAGGTTATAAGCATTTAAAGGTTTTGGTTGTAGCTGAAGCGTTTTTTCTTTTAATTTTACTAAATCCAATAAATCATCTAACATGTGGGTCATGTGGTTTCCGATTCTTACCATTAGCTTTAAATCATTTTGATCTTCTTTATCTACCTGCTTAGCTAACATCGTTTGGGCAATACTCATCATGCCATGCAAAGGGTTACGCAGTTCATGAGAGGTATTTGCTAGAAAATCATCCTTTGTGTTTATTTCTTTTTGTAATTTCACAGAAAGTTTTTCTGTTTGTAAAGTTGTTTGAAAATAGCTTGTAAACCAAAATGCGGATAATGCAGTTACACCAATAAATATATCAAAAGGATAATGACTATAAGGTAATGTTGTATTCTGTCTTATAGGTAAAAATAATGAATTGGTTACCACTGCTGTACCTGTTAATAATAAAAATATCACGCCTTTCTGCCCTTTTAAAGCTATGATCAATGTGAAAATAGTTATAATAATAGGAGAGACGATAAAAAGTATTATAAATATCAATTTGGTTTTAAAAATATATTCAATGGGCGCTACTACAATAAAAGATAAATAGAAAGTACATACCAATGGGACAATAGTTAATATTTTAGGTTTAGAGTATTCCTTCATCAATTCACGTAGTAATAAAACAAAAAACAACGCATTATGTATGTAAGAGAAATACGTTAGTTTGTTTGCCCAAATCCAATTTATAGGTAAATAACTAAATAATATTCTATTGCTAGAAGTGAGTATCGTTAAACAAGCTGAAATAGTAATCATGGCAAAATAAAATAAAGTTTTATTTCGAATGCCTATACCCCAAAGCAAAATTGTAAATAGTAGGTAAATTAGAAAGACTAGACAAACGGCCATTTGAGTTTCAATGGAAAAGGACGTTGATTGTTCCATTGAGTGTAGATCGCCAAGAATAATTTCTCGTTGAAACCCACCTTGTTCATAAGGATTTGTTTGAACGCCTTGTATAATAATTTCGCTTTCATTAGTATCAAACGTAAAAAAGTAAGTTATAGGTCTGCCAATAGGAGCATTTTGAGTAAGATTTGTCGTAAGATTTCCTAATCCTTCAATAAATTGACCGTCTATATAAGCTCATAGGGTGCTAAACCTTCAGGAATCGTAATACCGTACATCTGAGAGGAAGTGTGTTCTTTTAAAATTTTTAAACGATAAGAACCATAATGAGCTTTCTCGCTATTTTTAAAGTATTGATCCCAAGATTCTGGCTGATTCGTATAAACCTTATTTTGTTCAACTGATTGGACATTTTCAGAAGCGAGGAGGACATTAGGGTAGAATTCCCATTCCTTCTGTAGCTTAACTTTGAAATTATGGCTTGTATCAATACTCCTTAAATCTACCGTTCCTTGTATGGCATTGACTCCTTTTGAAATGTTTGTGAAATTCATCCAAGTAAAGTGTAAAAAGGTTAGAAAACAAAAGAATAACCCAGAAATTAGAAAAATCGATATTTTTTTAGAGAATATTTGCTTTTTAATCATAAAAAATAGATTTCGACAAATAGGTTTATTTCTCCTTCAAAAATAATGATTACCTATCAATTCTTTATGATAATATTAACATTTTCCCAAATGAGATTTTATTTGGAGAGATTAAACAATGAAAACTATTGAATTTGGAATCAATCATCTTTTTAGTAATTTAACAGGAATTATCTGCTGTGTAATTAAACTAATAAAATAGAACCATGCCATATAGAAGAGCCTGTGAATTGCATATATATAAAACATGGCGCTTCTTTTGGGTATTCTAAATTATTTCGGATAATAGAGACTATATATAATAGAGGAAAGTCATAACAATTAATCAAAAGTCACTCGTAAATAATTTTAGTGAAATTAGTGATGAATTAGAGCTTGATAAATATACTTTTGATATCCTATGAAATTACATGACAGCCTCCATAAATTTGAACAAACTATTTCATATATACAATATGTATGTTTTTTCTATAGATATTTTCATGGTGCTTCCTGTTTTGTTCCACTAATATGAGGGTAGGTGGAGGAATCGACATGAATATACAGGAGATCAAGCAGTTCTTAAATCTATATCAGGTAGAGCAAAATGAATCAGAACTTTGGTTAGAAAATAGATTACAACAGATTCAAAATGCAGGAGAATACTATCCAACAACAGACGAACTAATTTTTGGCGCACGGGTGGCATGGCGTAATAGCAACAAATGTATTGGACGCCTGTTTTGGCAGTCACTGCATGTAGTAGATGCACGTGATGTTTTAGATGAACAGGACATTTTTCGTAAGTTACTAGAGCATATTGAGTATGCAACAAATAAAGGTAAAATTCGTCCAACGATAACCGTGTTTGCCTCGGATCGAGTACGGATATGGAATCATCAGCTAATTCGTTATGCAGGCTATGAAACGGAGACAGGGGTTATTGGTGATTCAAATTCCATCGCATTTACAAAAGTATGTGAATCATTAGGCTGGAAAGGTCAACGAACACCATTTGATGTGTTACCACTTGTCGTACAGGTTGATGGGCGTGCTCCACAGATGTTTGCAATACCTGCAGAATATATTTTAGAGGTGCCAATTCGTCATCCAGAGTCAGTGGGTGTGGAGAAATTAGGGTTGAAATGGTATGCCGTACCTATTATTTCAAGCATGCGTTTTCAAATGGCAGGTATTGATTTTCAAGCAGCTCCGTTCAATGGCTGGTACATGGGGACAGAAATCGGTGCACGTAATTTAGCAGATCATGATCGCTATAATATGCTGCCAGCTATTGCAGAGATATTTAATTTTGATACAAGTAAGCAAATCTCGCTTTGGCGAGACCGTGCATTAGTGGAGCTCAATATTGCTGTTCTTCATTCTTTTAAAGAAGATGGAGTGAGCATTGTGGATCATCATACAGCAGCTCAACAGTTTAAATTGTTTGAAGAAGCGGAGGATTCCGCAGGGCGAGAAATGACAGGCAACTGGACATGGTTAATCCCGCCACTTTCGCCTGCAACGACTCATATATTTCATAAACCTTATGTAAATATTTATCATACACCAAATTATTTTTATCAGAAGCCATGTTATTAACTGTAAAGGGGCTGTTCGTTTTCCCAGCAGCTCCTGAATACGTTCGCTTTATAATAGAGCTCTCTATTAAACCTTATAAACTTCTCTATTAATTACATCAACCACAACAATTTCCCCTTTAGTTACTACATAGCACTATTCATGCAGCATGTATAAAATCCCTCTCTTAGTACCTATATACAATCCCCATATGACCATTTACACTTAACCTATCTTATTTTTCAGGAGAGGAGCAATCCAAATGTTGAACCAGAATACCCCGAATATTCCATGGCAACAATTGACGACACCTTATGGTAGAGGAACAGCTATCCCACAGCTGATTGAACAGGAGCAATATCAGCAGCTTGCTGAATTAATTGAGCATCAAGGTACACTATGGCAGGTGACGCCATGGGTTTTACTTATCCTTTTAAAAAATCTTGCTAGCAAAAATACGGAGGATATTTCATTAGAAGAAATAGAGCTTTATTTAGCTGTGGCTCAAGTGATTACTGAGGATTATCTAGACTATGCACATACTGTTCAAACTATGCAGGAGCTACTAGATGTTAAATATTTATGGGCAGAAGACGAGGAGGATGATGAGCTGGAGTGGGAGGAGGAAACGCCAAAGGGCTATGAGCAGCAGGCTTTTTTAGGCTATTATTATTTTAGTCATTTACTCCTACAAGAGGCTCTTCCTATTTTTACTGCTATCAATGCTCGTAACAAAGAAGCAGCAGAAGATCTGGATGAACTGCTAACCTTACTAAAACAGCATGGTACACAATCTGATAAATAAAAAAGTATAGGTACAGAAATAAGCAGATGGGAAACAAGACTGGTTTTCCCATCTGCTTTAATTTAATGGACATATTCATCTTTAGAGGCTCTAAATGAACATAAGAAGAGTATTACAGCTACAACGACAAAGAGCCAGCCTGCAATATTCCAACCACCAAATAGATCATGCAGGTAGCCAAAAAGAATAGGACCAATTGCAGCAAATAAATAGCCTAGTGATTGTGCAAAGCCTGATAAATCAGCTGCTTCAAAGGCTGTGCGAGTGCGGAGTGTGAAGAACATCATGGCTAAGGCAAATGAAGCCCCGCCTGCTAAGCCTAATAGAATCATCCAAAGCACCCCAAGGCTTGTCCACTCCATAACAACGCCAACAAAGCCTACTAAATAAAATGCTGTAAACATTAATACAAGGGGTCGCTGAGACGCCATTTTACTAGCAATGATTGGCACAGCTAAAGCCATTGGAACTTGTGAAAATTGCATGATGGAGAACATCCAGCCTGCACGATCAGCAGCTAAACCTTGTGATATGTAAATTTCAGGAATCCATGCTGCAGTTGTATAAAATAATAATGATTGTAATCCCATAGCACCTGTTACTGCCCAGGTAACAGGGGATTTCCATAAAGGTATACGTTCTTTCGTTTTCTTAACAGCGGGCTCAGGCTTATTAAACTTTAATTGTGGAATCCAAATTAAAATGGTTAACACAACTAAAATAAGTGCAATAGCCAGTGCTCCTTGCCAGCCAAGAGATGATTGGGCAATAGGGTAGCTAATCCCAGCACCAAGTCCAGCTGTTAAATTCATGGACATTGTAAAAAATGCCATAAGCAAACCTACATGATAAGGAAATTTTAATTTAAGTAATCCTGGAATAAGTACATTTCCAAATGCAATAGCAACACCAATTAGCATAGTTCCAAAAACGAGCAAACTTGTTGTTCCTAGAGAGCGCAGTACAATACCTACTGCTAAAAGAATAGTGGATAAAAATAATGTTAGCTCAAGTCCTAATTTACGTGCAACAACTGGTGCAAATGGCGATATAACCGCAAAGGCTAGAAGTGGAATAGTAGTTAGAAATCCAGCTAATACATTTGATATACCTAGATCTTCTCGTATAAAAGAAATAATAGGTCCCACAACTGTTAAAGGCATTCGTAATGTCGAGGCAATACAAATAACGCCAATCACTAATAGTAAGGTAGCTCCTCTCCAGCTAATTTTCCTGCTAGGATAACTAGTGGAATCTTCATTTGTTGTCAAAATTAATCCCCCCTGTTTACATTCAATTATAATTGAACCACTATATTACTTTATCACATTATTCAAAATAGTAGAATATTCATAAAATATAGAACTTTACTCGTCGTATTGAAATGTAAAATGTCTTATGTTAAACTTGTAGACATCATAAATTTAATAATTATATGCCTCATGTTTGTATTGAGGTAGAGGTCGCGGTATTTATGAGTATGCTAATGGAAATGACAAGCATTGACGAGATTAGCTGAAAGGAAATACTGCCGAAGTGTGAGGGGACTTGAAAACCTCATGCTGGGGCTGTCTCCGAAAGGAACAGAACTGTCACGTTTGGACAACGTGTTGAGCTATCATTTAGAAAAAACTGAGGATTTACTTAGCCATCACAGTGTTCATGTGATGGTATTTTTTTGCCTCTTATATTAGGAAGGAAGCTATATCGTGAGTGAAATAAAAGTGAATCAGCTCGGTCATAAAGTGCCCAAGCTGAAAAAAGAATTAAAAAGCCGTCATATTACAATGATTTCTTTAGGTGGTACAATTGGTACAGGGCTATTTTTAGCCAGTGGTGGTGCCATTGCACAGGCAGGTCCTGGCGGTGCATTACTAGCCTACGCCCTAATCGGTGTCATGGTGTACTTTTTAATGACAAGCTTAGGGGAAATGGCAGCCTATATGCCATCCTCAGGCTCATTTAGTACGTATGCTACGAAATTTGTTGATCCAGCTTTGGGCTTTGCACTTGGCTGGAACTATTGGTATAACTGGGCTATCACAATTGCTGCAGAAATTGCGGCTGTATCATTAATTATGAAATATTGGTTCCCAGATAGCTCATCGGCATTATGGACAGTATTATTTATTGCTGTTGTGTTAACCTTTAATTTATTATCTGTAAAAAGCTATGGTGAAAGTGAATATTGGTTTGCCATGATCAAGGTGGTAACTGTGATTGTGTTCATTATTATCAGCTTATTAATGATTTTTGGTATTTTAGGTGGACAGGCACCTGTAGGTTTTACAAATTTCTTTATTAGTGATGGACCGTTTCATGGGGGGTTCCTTGCTACATTTGGTATTTTCCTTGCAGCAGGATTTTCATTCCAAGGAACAGAGCTTCTTGGGATTACAGCTGGTGAAACGGATGACCCTGGAAAAAATATTCCAAAGGCAGTAAAATCTGTGTTCTGGCGTATTCTTTTGTTTTATATTTTAGCGATTGGTGCGATAGGGATGCTGATTCCATTTACCGATGAACGTTTACTATCAGAAGACATCGCTGTATCTCCATTTACACTAGTGTTTGATCGCCTAGGTATTGCCTTTGCTGCTTCCTTAATGAATGCCATTATTTTAACGGCCATGCTATCAGCTGGGAATTCAGGACTATATGCATCATCTCGTATGCTATGGCAATTAGCGGTAGACGGGCATGCACCAAAATTTTTCGCAAAATTAAGCCGCCGCGGTATTCCAATCTATGCATTAATGGCGACATTAGCTGTAGGTTGTCTTGCATTTTTAGCATCTTTTTTTGGTGATGGGGTTGTTTATATTTGGCTTTTAAATGCCTCGGGAATGTCCGGCTTCATTGCTTGGCTTGGCATTGCATTTAGTCATTATCGATTCCGCCGAGCTTTCGAAGCGCAGGGCTTGGATCCTCAAATGCTGCCATATAAAGCAAAGCTATATCCATTTGGCCCGCTTTTTGCCTTTACGGTTTGTATGATTGTTGTTATTGGACAAAATTATACGGCCTTTATGGGGGATAAAATTGATTGGTATGGAATACTCGTTTCTTATATTGGTATCCCGCTGTTTTTATTGTTATGGTTTGGATACAAAATCAAATATAAAACAAAAATACTTCCGCTGAAAGAATGTGATTTAAGAGTGGAGGATTAAATTATTGAGCTGTTCTATAAGCCATCATCAATGGCTTTAGAACAGCTTTTTTATTATTTTGTAAATATCGAATGAAACGAAAAAAATAATATATGGTAAATTAGGCTCAACACCAAAATCTGTTCTTGCTAAAAAAGAATACAAAAAAACATCTGTATCCGCTAGAGTTGAGAGTACGACCAAACAACACAGCGAGG